>NZ_JAVDDX010000006.1 GCF_030848575.1 Haloarcula sp. H-GB4
CTGCTGTGTAAACTCACTGTTCATGAAGTCCCGAGTGTTGGCACGGACTTCTTCTGGCGAATATTGTCCCGTTGGGTCTGGCGAGACGATCATGTGCCGCTGGAATCCGAACTCACGGCTCTTGTCGACAAACCGATTCACCTCTGAGTTAGACAGTTCTCGCCCGGCGGGGTTTCGGAGGTCGACCGTCGCGCCGACGTCCTGTTCGCGATCACGCTGAATGTAATCGACGAGGTTCCCTGCACCACCCTCCTGATAATCTGTTTTCAGCATCATGCACTCTCACCTGCCGATTCAGCAGCGGCCGAGGCATCTGACTCAGGGTTGCTTTCCTCGTCTGGTGTTTGCGATTCTATGTCTGGATCTCTCCCAACATGCTCGCCGGCAAATTTCAGCGCAAGCCGTCGCTGTTCAGCTGAGTAGTCATCTTGAAGCAGTTTCCAGATCGCGATAGTGTATGCCGTCCGGACTTTTTGGACGGTTTTTACCTCCTCCATTGTTCCAGACTCAAATTCTTCTAACAGCTCGGTCACCTCGCGTTTTGCCTCCTCCAGCAGAGCTTCGATTTTTGTGTTAGTGCTGTACCGCTGATACTGACTCTCTCCAGTCTCCCACTCGACGTAATCCTCGATAACCTCGTGTCCATACTCGGAGGTGGATGTCCCCGCGGCGTCAGCCAGCTGGTCAAACAATTTTTTGTTCTCTTCGGTCGTGTAAATCTGGAGTAGAGTGCGTCTCTCAGTCATTCCTGACCCTCCTTGTTTCGGATGGTTTCAACCTCTTCCTCTAGTTTATCTGTCGCTTCCTCCATCGCAGTAGCGCGCTTGTCTGCCGGGTACTCAGAGGCTATTAAATCCCACAGAGCGACCGAGTAGAACAGTTCCTGCTCCGTGTCAACGTTTGTTGCTTCCTCAACGTCTTCGACGACGGCATCAGCGATGTAGTCCAGTTCCGATCCAAGATTTAATTCCCCCGCACGCTGTTCCTGTAGTTCACGAGATATACGCTGTTCCGTCGCTTTCAGAATGTACTCTGAAACCCCTTCTCCCGCTTTGTTAGCCTGCTTCACGATCTCTTTTCGCTGCTCTGTACTCAGCCGAATTGTAACTTTGTCACTCATTTGAATTCTCCGTAGTGTCAAACTCCGCATCAGTCTCTGCCTCGATACCACCGTCAGCGACAACTGCTTCTGGCTGTGTCTGGTCAAGTGCTACAGACACCACGTCCACTAATTCCTCTTCGCTGAGTCCGTTGAGGACGTGTTCAGCCTTCTCCGGGGACAATCCACGATTCGCTAGCTCTTGCTCGACTGCTTTGGAATGGACGAACTCTTCGAAATCAGCAGCGCGGGAGTCGACCTCGTGAGCAACAACGTCGAGCGTATCTTCCGCGTCAGCGTCGAGGTCAATGATCTGCTTCTCTTCCCACGACGTCTTGATCGTCAGCGGGTAGTCTCCGTGTTCGTCGACGCGAACCAGTGCTTGCGAGTAGCCCTGACCGTCACCCAGTGACTCCTTGCCGGCTTCGGCGTGCTGGATGTAGGACTGCTGTTCGTCCGTCAGTCCAGCGCTTGTTGCCGTCTCGTCGCCTAGCTCTGGCTCGCGGTGATGTACTTTGATCGGGCACATTCCCGCGATTTCCTCAGCGGCTCCCTTGTCCTCGAACTCCGACAGTGTCTGAGACAGCATCACTAGCCGCAGTCCGGCGTGGCGCTGGTGGCGAGCAATCTGGTTCAGCGACTCCAAGTTCGCGTCGTCGTTGAACAGGTAGTGAGCTTCGTCGATGATGATCTCGACCTTCTGCTGCATATTCTTGGCCTGCTGGTACAGTGTCGACAACAGCAGTTGCATGATGAACGACTGCTTGCCGAGGCCACTACCAGAGCCTTCGACCTGCTGGAGATCCAGATAGACGGCCTTGCTGCTGTCGTCGATCAGCCGCAGGTCCGACTCTTTCGAGAGGTTACCGAAGGTACTCCCCGGGCGGAACGGATGCAGCGCAATCGAGAGTTCGTTTGCGTACTGCTGGATTTTCTGCTGGGAAGATTCCGTCGTCGCTCCCGGGAACATTCCCGGCTCTTCCTGGAGGCGGTCAACGACTTCGAGGAAGTCGCTCAGGTCCGGCGAGTTCTCCGGCGTATGTGTCGATGGGTCCGCTGGGTCGATATCCGATTCAGTGAATATCTTGTCGATCAGGAACGTGATCAGGCCGCTGTGCATCTCCAGATCGACATCGCGAGATTGGAGGAAGTTCTCGATCACTCCGTACACTTCGTCTTTCTTCGCTGAGACGGGCTGCATATCCGGGGATTGTTCGAGCACATGCTGAGGCGTCGGATGCATCTCACACGGGTTCAGCGGCGTCTCACCGCTGATCGTGATGGTCTTTGCATCCAGCATCTTGGCGCTGCCGTGCATATCCCCGACCGGGTCGATGTAGATCTGCTTGACGTCCGACCGCTTTTTCAGCATCCGCATCGCCCGAGCCTGCGTGCCGTGGGTCTTTCCGCCGCCGGGCATCCCAGTGACCAGCTCCGAGTGACCGGTTTCCAGTTCCCACGGGTCGATCAACAGCGAGGAATCGTTGTGGCCGTGCAGTCCGTACTCGATGCCGTCCTCCATCCGCAGGTAGTTCGACGAGAACGGGAACAGCGACCCGAGTGCTTCCCCGGTCATTGAGGAGAGTCGGTTTTGTCCGAGTTCGTTGGCCCCGATGGGCGAGACAGTCACCAGTCCTGCTTCCTGCCGGCGGGTCGTTCGCTTGACCCCGCAGTTCGACGGTGAGTCTCGCAGGAGCGTTTCGAGCCGGTTCGTTTGCTTCCGGAGGTCTTCTTCGGTCTCCGCAGTCAGCCGGATGAACGCTCCGACACGGAACAGCGACGTGTGATTGCGACGGACCATCTGCCGGATGTACTTCGCTTGGTTGACCTCCTGTTCGATATCTTCCGCTTCCAGCTCTCCTTTGTCGTTCTGTAGCATCTTCAGCGAGGAAATCCACTCTTTCATGACCGACACTGCTGTATCAGCGTCGTATGGGTCGATGTGGATTGAGACGTCGACGGCAAGGTCCGTATCCAGCAGTAGTTGCTCTAGCATTCCACTGGTCGGATGCTCGGGATACGTCTCGATCCAGAAGCACCGGGTGTACGTCTCTTGGTCGATGAGGGCGTGGTCGGCTTCCCATTCGATATCCGTCGGCGCGACCAGTGACCGATGGTTCTCTCCCGGTCTATGCAACTGGGAGACGAAGTCGGTCTCGTCGACCTCGTAGTCGGTCCCACCGACGTCGTCGGTGTCCATGCCCTCCGCAGCGTCGTGGGCTGTGGCACCCTTGCCGTGCTTGATGAGTTCCCGAGCGGAGTACGTCACCGGGGAGACGGAGGCCGCCTCTTCGTACTCCCGCTCGGTCCGGGTTTCACAGGCCCAGTAGTCCTCAGTCAAGTGCGCCAGCTCATGCGGGCTGACCGACCGACTACGACACCGGAACATATTGTTGACTGCTCTGTCGACGGTTTCGAGCCGGTCGTGGAGTTTCTTCGCCTTGAACTCCTCTCGCTCGGCGTCAGTGAGCGTGTCACTGTCGAATCGAGTGAACAGCCGCCCAATGACCGGTATCCCAGTCAGGTAATCCGCGATGGAGTCGCTGTTCATCTGGAGATCATGGATATCGTCGTCAGTGACCCAAACGACGATGTAGTACTTGCGCTGAAGCTCAGTCTCAGTCTCAACGTTGCCGCTGTCGTCGATGTAGCGGTTGACGAACTCCATCAGGACGCCCCGGAAGATCGAATGGCTCTCCGCGTCGGGGTCGTCGAGCCGGTCGACGTGTGCCTGTATGTGGGACTCGTTGTCGACCTCGGCCGTCGTGACGTGGAGTTTCGCCCGGCCAGTCAGCGATTCAGACAGGCGTGTGAGCGATGTGACGGCTTTCTCCCATTTCTCGTCATCTTGTAGCGACATATTGGCGGGCTCGACTTCGACCGCGCCGACGTACGCTCCGTCGACGCGCTCAATGCCGTGGGGCATAACCCGCTCTAATCGCGTGACCTGCCGAGTATCCTGATTCCCTTGGCCGTGAGTGTACTGACGCTTTTTGACGAGCCAGAACAGTTTGACCCGCAGCCACTCGGTCAGGCGATAGTGATCTGGCCGGACTTTGTGCAGGATGTAGAGGAACACTTCCACAACCGCTGTGAGGGCCAACGTGGGGAAGAACAGCGCTGCTGGCACGAACGGCATCCCCATCGCGATGAGGAAGCCAAACGGCGGGATGAGGAACAGGATGAGTTCCCCGAGTGTGTAGTCGCCCCAGAAGTTGGTCGAATCTCCGAGCGATTCGTGGATGATGTTCGTATTGTATTCTTCTTCTGAGTCAGCCATTAGTCATCATCCTCCTTGTGCGGCAAGCCGTCGCGGTACACATCCGGCCCTAATATATCGTCATCAGTTGCAAACACATCCCTGAGCGAGTCGTACGACTCGGACTCATCGGACTCCGTGGTCTCGGTATCGTTCTCGTCGAAGTCATCGTCGGAGAACGGCGGATCAACCTCAGACTCGTAGACCCTGGTATCGCCAGAGTTGATCTGTGTTTGGCGCTCCATCTTGGTTTGGCGCTCCATCTTCGTCTGGCGTTCACTAATCGGAGTGTCGTCACTCTCGGAGTCGCCGGACGAGCCAGACGAGCCGGACGAACCACCGTTGGTGAATCGGCTGTTGAGGGGACTTCCACCGGACCCGCTCCCGCCGCCAGAGGGTGGTGAGCCACCAGACCCGCTGCTGCCACTGCCGCCACCAGAAGGCGGAGCGGAACCGCCTGACCCACCGGAGCCACCGCCGCCGGAACCATTGTTGCCGCCACCTCCGGAGCCGTTGGGACTACTGCCGCCACCGGAGCCGGTGGGGCCGCCGCTAGAACCCCTCTTCATGCCAGCGGGGTTGGCTGCCATCTGGCGGTGGACCATTTGGGCACCCGTAGCAGCACTGCCGACACGTCCTTTTGCAGCGCCTGAGGCAGCTCGAATCGTGCCACCAGTCGCCATTGCTGCACCGGGGCCACCGACCGCGCCAGCGCCGGCCGTCGCCGCTGCACCACCAGCCGCCGCACCGATCTTGAGTGGCTTTTTGCCACCGGCGAGTGCCTGTTCGCTGACTTGGATTGCTACGCGGCTACTGCGCTGGATGAGGACCTTCTGGGATTTTGCCGCCAAGTACAGCGTCACGAGGCTGATAAACAGCGATAACTTAGAGGGAAGTCCCCAGTTTGTCGCTTCAAAGCTCATGCGGATCAAGATTGCAGGCGGAATGCCCGCAGCGAGGACTCCGGGATACGCGCCGGCGACCTGTTTCGCCAGCCCCGAGAAGCGATTCAGCGGCCAGACCTCGACCGCCCAGAACGTCGCGACCAGTGGCATCGACAGGGTCAGCAGGAAGACCAGCAGCCACCGAGTGATGAAGATGAACGCCGCCTTGAGGTAAACGTACAGTCCAACGATCATCAGAACGACGAATATCCCAAGGCTGAGTTCCGCAATTTCCTGGACTGAGCCAATTAGTGCGGCGATCTCTTCTTTCGACTGACCGGAGCGGTAAGTCGCCTCACCGATAGCGTCGAAGAATTGCGTCCCTAGTGAGGCCACTGGGAGCCAGAAGAACAGCGAAAGGAAGGCAACTCCGAGGCGACGTAGGAGTTTCTTCCGGATAACAGGGTTCATTGACCCGTACCTGAGCCCAATCATCGCCAGAACAGAAAGCTGGATGCCGAGCGCTAACCCAACGATTCCATCGAAGTAGATGCCTGAGATTAGCGAGTTCCACGGAGCATTGCTCGCAGACTCAAATGCAATGTCGACAGGGGCTGCTGAATTCGGTCCTTCAGGGGCAGGTGTCCCAACCATTGGATCGATAAGTTTCTCTAGAAACCCGTCGAGATAATCAACGATGTCCGATTTGAGTTGATCAAGGAAGCCACTGATACCAGCTGTAATTGCCGACGAGAGTTCTGCAACCACCCTCTCGGCAATCTCCTTTACGATTTCCCCAGCAATTTCCGTCTGCATTGCTATGTCTCTGTCTCCGCTGGGGTTGCAGTGATTTCTTCTGGCTCACCGGCCAGAGATCGTTTGCAGCCGCTTGTGTCGTCATATCTGATGGGCAGGCTGACTGTAACTGAGTCGCTCCAGAGAAAATTGACAGTCAGTGCTTGATCGATCTCAACTATTTCACCACTCTCATCAACTCTCCTACAATTACCTCCATGGTCTTCAAGAAGGAAATCAAATTTAACCACAGCGGTTTCGCTGGGCTTCACTGGAACGAAGCGATTGCTTTTCTCCTCACCATTCAGTAGTGTCTGAGATGCTGCATCTGTGCGTTTCCCCACGTTCCGCACAACCATCGCCAAGCTACCATCGACGAAGTCTGGATGTTCAGCCCCAGGGATAACCTCCTCAAACTCAAACGTAGTGCCCAGTTCGAGTGGGAGTTTGGTTTCGACGTCGTCACCACGGAGATAGAGCGTGTGCTGTCCCCGAGGCAGCGGTTCGTACGAGTCCTCGCCCTCTGTTAGCGAAAGGCGTGTCCGGGTTTCACCGGGGCTGAAATAGTCGCTGACGAACTCCCGACCGGACTCTGTGATGATGCTGACCGATGAGGGCTCGATCTCATCGGTCACAGCCACGTCCAGAGCCAACTGGCGGCCGTTCTCGACAATCTCAATCGACGTCTCTTCGATGTAGTCGGACTGCTCTTCTGGCGGGCCGGCGCTTCCGTCACCTCCGTCACTGCTATCAGACAGCCCGCCACTGCAGCCTGCAAGCGCGGCAAGACCCCCGCTAAGGAGTCCAAGCACTGTTCTGCGGTCGATACTGCTATTTCGTGGTATAGTCTTGTGTGTCATGAATTATACCAACCAACAAATTTGCCTCTCGTCCAGACGTCGTAGCCATACAGCGCCAGCACAGCCGGCAACACCGTCAGGAGCGTCACTACAGCGAGGTCGATGAACTCCGCAAGGTCTGGAAGATTCACTTCGTAGGCGACCCGCTCTTGGGTGTCTCGTACCGGGACAGCACGCCCCTGCTCCCACCAGATCTGAGTCGGGCGATACGTGACTATCGCCGAGGAGACTTCGCCCTGGTCGACGGTGACCGTAATCTCATCATCGCCAGCGAGTGACTGTTTGACCCGGGACTGCCCCGTTGCGACAGTAACGTTCCCTGCCGCAATCGGGAAGCCAGCCGTCGGTTCGACCCGGACCAGCAGGTCCGTCGAGTTGTCGGTCGAGTTGACGACCTCGGAGGTGATGTTGACCTCGCGGATTGGCGTCGGGTTCGTCGAGTCCGCTGGCTGTTCGATGCTGTGCCCACGGACGAGTCCGTTGATCTCGAAGTTCTCCGTCCGGAGTTGTTCCGCACTCCGAATCGTGAACCGATCCGCCGTCGTGAACGTCTCCGAACGGTTGATCCGAATCTCCGGCGGGAGCGTCGTCCTGTTGGTCGCGTTAGCGGTCGTGTTCGCCGTCGTGTTCACAGTCGCATTCGTCGGATACGTCGCTTCGAGCGATGGGACGAACCGCCAGCCGTCGGAACTCTCATTTTGGACGCGGTTGACCGTGACTGCCGGACCTTCCGTCGTCCGGACAGCGTGGGTTTCGAGTGGTCGTACTGGGGTCGTCGTGTTTTCCGACCAGTTTTTCCAGCCGGGCGGTGAGCGGGTATAGAACCGCCACTTGCTCTGGACCTCGTATCCCCCGTCGAACTGGACGCTCTGCCAGCTGCCGGGGATTACAGTCCCGATCCGATAGTCGTCGGTCGTGGCCCCTCTGCCGTTCGGGACGACGCCGGGCTCGACGACCATCTCCCGCTCGGACAGGTTCTCTACCCGGACCGTCCGTGAGTCTGTGACCGTCAGCTCGTACTCGTCAATCTCGTCATCGCCAATCTCCGAGAGATTCGTCGAGATCGTCGTGACCAACTGGAGTTCTGTGGTCCCGTTGATCTCCGTGTAGTTGAGCGTGGGCTGGGCGGCAGTGCTGTTGTCCATCGCAGTGCCGTTGGCGTACAGCGTCGTGTTCGTCGACGTGTTCAGGACTCGGAAGTCGTCCTCGAAGAACTCCGAGATGAATACTCGATAGTCGTGGATGGCACGAACGGTTCCGTTCGGACGGACCAGACGCTCCGTGGCTGACTTTTGATGGACGACCGTCGACGGCTCGATGCTGAAGAACGCGACGTAGGCGTCACGAATCCAGATGCCAGAGCGAGTATCCGTGACGTTCACTGGATACGAGGCGTTCTCGATGCCAGTCCGGAACGAGTCGTGTTCGGGCCGGTTCCACAGCGTTGTGTTCGATGGCTCGCGAGACACCATATCTCCCGTGCAAGAGGGCAGGACGGCCAGCGTACCGTTCTCAGCCCCGGCCCGGTCGGCTCGTGTGAGATTCGGATGATCGGGGTCGCCAGACCACAGCGCACGGAAGAACGTGTGGTTGTGGTTGTAGGAGCGGTTCGGAGGCACGACGCCTGCCGTCGCGTTGTCCCCGACAGAGGCATTGGCCGGCGGGTTCGAGGTGTTCTCGTAGCACGAGACTTTCGCGCTGAGGTTCTGCCTTGCTCCGAGTTCGACGGACCTGTTCACACCTGTCTGGTTCGCTGTTGACCCTCGGTCGATGGACTCGGTGCCTTCGGTTCCGTTGGCTGTTGTCCTGTTGCCTGCTGTCTCGTTGCCTGCTGGGTCTTGGACGCTGGATTCGTTGTTGTCAGTGCGATTCGTCTGTGTTCCCTCCCTACTGGAGCCATTCGGTGCGGTGGCGTTTTGTTGGAGTACCCCCACGCCACCGTGACTCGCGTCAGTGAGGGATTGTGCCGTCCCCCGCTCAATCTGAGCTGGGTTGCCACCAGCGGACGCCGGCCCCGCAGCTGCGGCTGTCGAGAGCAGCGAGCAAAGGGCCGCGATCATCAGCAGTGAGCGGAGTGGTGGCATCGTATCTTCAGAATGGGGTCACGCAGTCCGAGAAGCCGAAGCCGACGTTGTCCCCGAACTTCGTGATGAGTTCTGGAGCCACGATTGCCAGGACGACGACGCCGAGGCCGACCAGCGAGAGGATGAGGTCCCGGCGAGCCTCGTTTTGCTGGTTCGGGTTGCCAGAGGCCCGCATGTACGACAGGCCACTGCGACCGACGAACACCATCGTCGCTGGCAGGCCAAGACCAGCCAGTGCGCCAAAGACGACGTTGACGCCGTCCTCGACAGCAGTGTCACAGTAGATGTTCCCGACGTCGGTCTGGCCCATCGCCGAGCCAGCAAATAGCGTGAGGAGCAGCAGTAACTGCGTTGTCTGTCGCACGCCGGGCGTGAGCCACGCGTCAGCGAATCGCCGCTTTGCGTGCGTGTAGAGTGTTGGTTGTGTGGTCGATGCGTTCGATGCGTTGGTTTGAGTTGACATGGATGTCTCTGTTTTTGCGGTCTTGCTTGTCCACCGATTCCCCACCGGTAATCCGCTACGGATTCTATGTTGGTTTTCTTATACTATTGTTGAATTCTGTCTTGAATACGCCAGCAAATTATGACAGTGGGATTAACTAAAATCTTGTCTATCAACTTAACCTTGATCCTCTATAATACTAAGTATTATAGAGGATACTACGGACCCGTTCTGTTGCTTGATTTTTAATGTAGCACCGAGGGTGCAATCAGACCTCATATTCGGTGTCTTATCACTTATCTTATGCAGTACAAATCTAGACAATATAGACTATATAGTTGGTAAGTAAATCGAAAGTAGTACCACTTTGCTGACATGATAAGGTATATACGTCTAGTCTAGAAATTTATGTTTAAGATAAGACCTGCACCGCTGACAGCCGCAACGGACACAGGCATCCCTCAACCGGATGGGGTCAACGGATGTCTGACGCTCCTAGCGGTTTTAAGTCACCGGATGTGCAAGTCGCAGGACAGAGAAGACACTACGAGAAAGCAACTTGCCTGAGAACGGACCGGCGTTCCCAGCTCGAACCCGTTGGCGCGGGAATCGCTGGGAACGACCACGCTGTCTGTACCGGTTCCTTCTCGGCAGAATGGCTTAAGCGTTACCCACCAGCAACAGGTATCCCCAGCCATATCTGCCGCCGTCGAGAGGCGGAGGGTGCTCACTAACCAGGATGGATATGAAGCACCACGAACGAGAGCGTAGCCAGAGAGGCATACAGTCAGAACCGTTCACGAACGACCGCCGCACGCAGAATTTTATTTTTTTGCTGCGCGGCAGAATGGAGTGTCCCCCGGGGGTCCCCTGGACCCCCGAAGGCGGCCGTCAGGCCGTCTACCCGCACTGCGGTCCGTCGGCAGACGCAACCGCAGGCGGGGTGGGGGTCTGCACCCCCACCCCACCCACACACCAAGAAGGTGTGTGTGGTGTGGGTGTGAACCCCCCCGCACACACCAAGATGGTGTGTGGGTGCGGGTCCGCCCTTCGGGAGGTGGAGTCCTGATGCGGGACACCTCGAAACTAGACTGGATGGTTCCCGTAGATGAGTGGGACCAGTTCCGTCGCCACGTTGAATCCCAATTCGGGGTTGCTGAGGGCTATCTGGGCCGTGAAGCCGAACTCGCGATGAAGCAATACATCGACGCGGACGGCTATGCTCGCGTTGAAACGCTCGTTGACCGACTCGTCTCAGCCGCCGGCCGCTCTCCGGACCACGCCAGCGAAAAAATAAAATCTGATCTGTCGTCTCAGGAACCGACCCGTATCGGAATCCGCGTCGGGACGATACTCAAAGAGGAGTTTTGTGCATACGTCGACGAACACACGGACTACAACTACGGCGTCGCCCTCGCACGCGCACTGAACGTCTATCGCGATGGCGGGCGATCTCGCCGCGTAGAAGACAAACTCGACCGCGTCGTCGACGACGCCGAATCCATGCTGGGCGAACTCAACGACGACTCCGATAAGAGTCTCAACAGCGTCCAGCGCAAGACCATCGCCATCTGCCACGATGTCGGCGAGTCGTTCACCGATGCGGTCCTGAACGAGAGCATCCACAACATCGCCGCCGAGGGACCGAAAGCATCTGACCCAACGCTGGAGAAGTACCGTGACCTCGTGATCGACCGCCTCGACTACGAACGCCACCCGCACACCGAGGAGCTGTGGATCTCTCGCGACCAGGCCGAGGAGATCGCCCCCGACGAAACGCCCGCTGAGTGCCGCCGCTCGGTTGACCTACTGGATACTGACGAGATGAAGCGCCGTCTCATCTACACCGTTGGACGTCGGGCACTGGCGACGTCCTCAAAGGACGTGACGCTCCCTGAGCGAGAACTACGTCAGGAGGTGTTCGACGACGAGATTTCGAGACCAACGATGCATGAAGTGATGCAAGCAGCCGCTGAGCACTTCGGAATCGGGACCGGCAAACCAGACAGACAACAGGTGCTGCGCCTGAATCTGACCGAACTCGAAATCGACCATCCGGACATGGCTCGGACGATTCGACACTTCGCGAACGCCGACGGCGACTCGAAGCTTGCTGACAGCGGCGAGACGACGCTGGGCTCCTATGGTGGCGGCCAGCAGCCGTCGGCACTGACTGATGGAGGGACTGTCGCTGACTGACTCCCCACACTGAACCGCTCTCAGCACGCCCGCGGGCACGCCATTGTGCCGGCTGTTAGCTTCAGCTATGCCGTTCGACGGCTACCGGGAGATGAAAGCTTCTGACAACACCGTCAGATAGCTCGTCAAAGTACCTCAAGTCGTTCGAAGGTAGTCGGTGCGTGGCTCATACACCTCTCCCTTCTGCTTGAGCTTGTCAATCTCGTGTTTGGCTTCCGACTTATCCATTCCAATCCTTCTGGCATCTCGAATCACCTGCTGGACCGGTGCTCCTGCATCGAATCGATCCTCTATATCTGCAATTATCCCCTTAACGTTCTGAATCCGCTCACGCTGAGATGACTCTTCTCCAACGATATCGTCTCCAATAATGAACTGCTGTGGATGGGGCGAACCGACACCGACATCATCGCCGACAACGTCACTGACGGTCTCCATTGTTGCATCGTCATACAGGCTAACTACCAACCGCGCACCTTCCCTGTCTGCTTCTGCATCAACATTGACCTTTACTGAATCTGGCAACTCTTCCGCGAGTGTAGCTTCCAGCTCTTCCTCAGCCTGATAACTCAGTTCTTTAGCTCGGCGCTCGTGCTCAGAGCTGGTCTGCAGGTGGTCGGCGGCCTCTTCGACAAGCTCAACAGCAGAATGGGAATCGTCGTCCGACATATTCGCATAAAAATCCGCTTAGAACTTGATAATTTGCAAACCGAAGTTACCAGCTACCAGTAATTAAGTCTATCAACCGGACACGCTCTTCAGTAAACTGGCGGAACCAGGAGCATTAGCGCGATAATCACGACCAACTTCCTACTCGGCTCTGCGCGTTTATATACACTCGTCAGAACCCTCAGAATGGAGGAAGAGATGGTCTATCTCTTCCATTAGTCCGTGGAGATCACGGTTCGGCTACTCACGCACCTACGCGAACATATTGTAGAACGTCTCCTTGAGGCTGTGCTCAAGTTGCGCTCAGTAATCTATTATTAGAACACTCTTACAACTGGAAGCAAGTTGGCTATAATTGGATTGGTCTAGATAAACTGATGACTGATGACTGATAGCACGCAGGTAGTTCTCATCCACAAACCCGTCCGGGAAGTCAGACTGGACACTTATTTTCCGCTGGAAGAGCACCGTATTCAAGGGCAATTGAATGTCTCCGCCGGTAGCCTACGGGGGACTACAAGGAATCACCAAGCAGGAAGTGTTTATTCGAAAACCGATGAGTCAATCGTTTCAGAACTTACAATACTTGATTGGTGGTTATTTGCTCTAGGTTTAGATTTAACAGTGAGGACGCCAATCGGCATTCGACCTTCTAATGCCACGATCTGGCCATCCATCTCTAGAAGTTTTTCTCTATCTTTGACGCGGTGTTTTTTATCGTCACCAATTACCCTCGCCCACAGTAAATCAAAATGTTTGTGATCTAATAGAGATTTGATTATTGTTGGCTTCGCGCTGAAAATCTCGAATTCCTTGTCTTGACCATACATTGTAATAGTCGTCTCTTTCTCGTCCCCACTGAGCATAGGGTCTCTGTCAACCCTGTCACTCAGCTTTGCACGTTAGCGTCAGCAGTTGAGTGAACGAAGAGGTGGTCGATCTCTTCCATGAGGTCATCAACGCCTCGGTCATCGTTGTCTCGAACCCACGAGAGGAGGTTGTAGACGGCTTCTTTCAGGGAGTGTTCGAGGTTCGCTCGAAGCGATGACGCTTTCGAGCGAACCGTTCCCAAGGCGCTCGAGTCAGGATCAAGACGAACGAGACTGTAGGCGGCCATCAGAAGGTGCCAGTGCCGACTGGCACCTTCGTCTGTCTGCATCTCGCAGTCTCCCAAGCCGAGATCCTGCTTCGAGTCCTCGAAGAATGTCTCGATGCGCCACCGCATCCCGTAGGAGCGAATCACGTGCTCGGTCGGTGCGTCGATTTTGTTCGTGGCGAGGTACTTGACCGGATTCTCTTCGTCTTCATCGGTTTCCTTCTCGGCGATAACCAGCTTCACGTCTCCCAGTTGGGAGACGGGAAGCTTCTTCGTCCAGATATGGTAGGTGTCGTCCTCAATATCGCGCTCAACCGTGTCGATGCGCTTTGCCAGCGCATCGACGCGGAGCTCTTCACCGGTGTAAGTTACCTTGCGATTGCTCCGGAGCGGGCCGATCCAGTCCTTGCCGTAGGATTCGATGTGGTCAGGAAGGCCAGAATCGTGAGCGAACCACGAGTCGAAGAGGTAGGTGTCCGCAGGCACACCTACCTCTTCTTCGAGTTCCGTGACAATCTCACGGGCGAGATCGTACTTCGTATCGTGGTCGTCGTCTTCGTCGTCTTGTTTTTCGTAGAGGCGGAAGGTGAGGGGGTAGGCGGTTTTGTCGTCAGCGTAGAAGGCGTAGATGAGGTCTTGGCCCCAGACAGTGTCATTTTCGGCGTGATCGTAGAACTGGCCGACGCCGGGGACTTCGTCCCCGGCTTTCTCGGTGATCGTGTCGTCAAGGATGATGTAGCCATCCTTCGACCAGCGCGTTTCACCGTGTTTCTGAAGTTCTTCGAGACGTTCGTGGTTGAACTGTTGTTCGTCCCAGTCGTACTCGGTGAGGAACTTGTTGAGAGCTCGTTTTCCGCTGGCTGGAATAACTTCACGTGCGATACCCGCCACGGTCTTGTTGCTGGCCGCAACAAGACCTGTGGCGTAGGTTTTCGCGTGACGTCGTTGTGCCGGTGACAGCGAGTCAAACTCGTCGAACACGCGCGTACACGAAAGGAAGTCCGTGATCGGCATCATCCGTCTTTGCCACCGCCTACGTCACGCTACCACTTCAACGTGCAAAGCTGAGCCTGTCACTTAATTCCACGATGTATCACCAAGGCCCAATATATCATGCCATAATATGAATTTGGTGGTCTAATAACAACTCACTGATTGATTCTTGATCAAAGTTCGATCATTTGCATTGTTGAATGATTTTTCCCTAGTTTGTGGTTAGGTCGAAATAAAGTGCCATTCAGAATGCCGTCACGAGTCCTCCCAATGCGAAACGTCAAGATCAGCGCCGAATGCATCGTAGCCTAGTTCCTTGGCTACTGTAAGCGTGGTTCCGGATCCCGCAAAGGGATCAAAAACCCGCCCTGGAACAGGCTCACAATCGCAACTACAAGAGGACCAACCCACAGTTTGTCTTTGCGGAAAAGTAAATTCACGAAAGTACCCGCCAAGGACCTCTTTCGCCGCCTCAGCGTATTCTTCGATTGTTTCGTCGTTATTTCCTGCCCCATCTTGGAATTCCATCGCCTTCCCAGCATCAGAAATACCGACAGCCTGGATCGCCCGTAGATGCGTGGAATTCAAATCCGATTCAAAGAATTTCTTTATAGCACGTTGGGCCTGGTCCCGCCTTGGGCTGAGCTTATAATACTCATACTTTATTAAATGTTCCACAAGTTCGGCTTCAGAGGTTTCATTCATTAACCCACGCATATCTTTATTAGTCTGTCGACGATGCGGCGTATTGCATTTATCACAGACCGCAGGCGGGCAGCCTAGTGCAATCGCTCGCTGGACAAGCTCTCTCGGGAATGGTGCAAGGTGTCCACCAGTATTCCGGTCATGCGCTATCTCCCACACGTCTGTCGGGTTTGATCCAGTATCATAGATGTCGATGTATCCCTCGCGGTCATAGAAATAGTCATCATTTTGTACAAGATGGAAAATCCTTTCATGTCGACTAGTTAATCTATCATCCACCGGTGAAGGAACACCATTTGGCTTTGTCCAAGTGATTTCATTTCGAATGGTCCAACCACGCTTCTGCGACTCTTGGGCGAAAAGTCCAGGAACTCCCTGAAGTGACTTATTCTTAAACGTGTCTCCAATATTGAAAAACACGGATCCAGTAGGACGGAGAAAAACTTTCCATCGTTCTAATGCGTCAACAAGATTCGATACATAATCTTCGACTGCTGTTTCCTGCCCAAGTTCTATTTTTTCCCCTTCATCGGTGAAGTACTTCCGCTTCTTCCAGTATGGAGGGGACGTCAGGATCAAGTCGATACTGCTTTCATCAAGGGGAATTGGATCAGCACGCTCATGGTTGGGTGAATCAGAACCTTCGGGAACTATATACCGTGCATCGGCTTCATACACCTCCGCTGTTCGGTCTTCGGGGTCCCACATATCACTCCCCTGGAATCTACGCATTGTTTCAGTAGGTGGGGGACCAATTTCGTGCTCACGAAAAAATGCTTGAAGCGTCGTATCGATGGTTTCCAGTTTGCCTTCATCGTTCAGCAGTCGGTCCCTGATTGCAAGGTCGATTGGTTTGGGATCGTCATCTAAATCGAACTCTGGAAGAACAATTGAAGATAAATGTTCTCTGTAACTCACTTCATAGGGGAATCCAACACTCTCCTGATCCAGGTATTTTCCCAGAATTTCTGCCATTCCGGTGGCTGACCAATAATCCACCTCTCGTAGTTCGTAGTGCTTCGCAAGTTCATCATAGAGGGCGTGGGCTAATGCAGCATTTTCCATCAGGTATGTCTCTAATCTTAACACATCCTGGTTTTGTTTCGCAAGTGCGCCCCCGTCACTACTGACATCAGAATCTTGCTGGAACTGGTCAATTATTGATCCAGTATATTGGACAAATAGGTTTTCATTAAGAACGAGAGGATCAAGATGTTCCGTTAGAGTACCAGCAAACTCCTCAACCGACTCGTCAAATAAATAAAAATCTTGAAAACTTGATGGTAGGGAATACTCCTCATCAGCCATTGAGTACACTCGGGTAACCATACCACTTGAAAATTCCGACCGAGGGCCCTACAAGGATTTCCTGCAATTACCGCTTAATTGGAAGAAGTAACTGTCTTAGTATACGTTGCAAATAATTCAGTCATACTCCGAAATTCAAACTGCGCACTGTAATGCAGCCCACATTCCGCACCTCTAACCTGCTCCCCGATCAATTTTCCGTCTGTCGATTATGACAAATAATATTTGAAATTAAAAACTAACAACTGGATATGTTATATATGATGAATGAAAACGCTAAGATGGCCATAAACGACCGCAGTCGGTGTGTTCACGCCGATCTGGCTTAGCTTGGAATTACGGTTGATGTGGACAGACCGCCTGTTGAGTCGCTCATTTGCGGAATGACAATCAAAGTATGATTTCGCAAAACCGCAAGACGGAAAAATGGTGCAGTTGAGATTGAGGGGTGCGGAATATGGGATGCAGGAAGTATAACAGCAATTATTTAGAACTGTTATCGCCCGTATTTTCGATCGGTTCCGTTATCACCAGTGAGTTTTTATAAGTGTTTTCCGGAACTTCCCAAGTGCAGTTTGGGCCGTGGAGATTACGATTTCTGTAATGCTTGTACAGTGCTTGCTTCTATCACCCTATCACCTTGGTCAACATCAATCAAGATGACCCCTTTCGTGTTTCGTCCAACAGAAGAGATATCGTCGACAGGAGTGTGGATCAACTGGCCATTCTGGGTGATAATACCGACAGAATCGCTGTCTTCCACACGCTCGATTGCCATGAGAGGACCATTCCGGTCGCCTGTGTCAATATCAATCAAACCTCGCCCATATCTGGTCTGTTTGCGATACTCTCTAATTGGGGTGCGCTTGCCGTAGCCATTCCTCGTTACAGAGAGTAATTGAGCATTGGACGGATCTGAAACAACCACCATCCCTATAACCGAATCATCATCATCCAACTCGATCGACTTAATCCCCCGTGCGGATCTTCCCATGTCTCTAACTTCCTCCTCATCAAATCGTATCGCTTGGCCATTTTCAGTGGCTACGATTAAGTCAGCATCCCCCTCAGTCCAAGCAACGTCTCGAACTTCATCACTATCTTCCAACTTAGCTGCTACAATACCAGTACTAAGAATATTTTCAAATTCTGAGGTCCTCACCCGCTTCACGAATCCATGTTTCGTTACCATGGTGAGATAGTCGTGATCGGTCAGAGATATCATTGAGAGAACAGATTGGACCTGTTCGTCCTCGTCAAGTGAAACAAGATCGGAGAATTGTTGCCCTGTCTCAATTCGGTCTTGTTTTGGCATTTCGTGAGCACCGATTTCGTATACTTTTCCAGCACTGGTAAATAACAAGAGCAGATCTCTGGGATTTGCTACGAAAAGTGTGTCAATATCAGCATTCTCTTCTTCGTCATGGGCGCGCAAACCTTTCCCCCCTCTGTTCTGCAAATCGAATTCCGTAACAGGAGTTCGTTTGATCGTTCCTGCATCAGTTTGAATATAGAAATGGGGCTCCGAAGAAATAATGCCATGTCCAGAGAGTGCGCCAACAAGGGCTTCCAACCCATCTTTGGAAAACGAACCATGATCAGACTCAGTTGTCTTGACCCCTTCTATGGCCCTGTCCAGTTGAGCCCGTATTTCCTGTTTAGAATCAATCTCCTCAGAGAAGTCAGTCGGAATCAAGTCGCAGAGTATTCTCATTTCCTCTAAGCTAAATTGCCCAGGACTGTTTTCAGAATGAGTAATATCGGCAGCTTGTTCAGATATTTGCTCACGGAGGTTTTGTTTTTTCTCTTTTACAGTGATAACGCCCGTCTCTCCATGGCATGGCTTACACGGTTCTAAGAGAATTGGTTTCTCCTCACTGGAACTATACTTTTGATTGCTAAGATCCTGCCCGCAAAAGGTGCGATCCAGCTTCTGATACTTCCGATGATAGATGTTATTCTCGAACCGAATATATTCTATTCCAAGATCTGAACTAGCCTTCGGGATATCTTCGCTGTCCGGTTCTGGGACAGAAGCCTCAGAAGCCGATTTAATTTTATCAGACGAGTTGCCCTGTTGTTTTGTAGTTATTTGTTGTTTATCACTCTCGGCAGATGACGCCTCAAGTTCGGGCTGTGGAGCAATATATTCGCGTATAGAAGAATATTCATCATACTCACCGTCTTCATGCAAAATACGCAGAGTAGTGCCACTGGCATAATCCTGAACGACTTGCATACATCGTCCACAAATCTCGACCCCTCCCTCTGATTCAACAAGTAGTATATTCGTTATCGGCGATCGAGATTCAGCATACGCTTTCCAAACCGCCAATTCAAGCGCGTGAACATCATGAGATTGTCCTTTTTGCAAGAATTGTCCAGAAGCTAATTCGTGACTGTTTGTCCCGACTGCTACTGCGTATTCTTGATTAGATTCAATCGAACTAGCCAGCTCTTCCAACTCTTCCCAGTGATCCTCACCGGATTCTGCTTGCTTCGTGTTCTCTGGTAGATCCAACTGCTCTGCGGTTAGATGGCGGACCTTTTCTTTGGATCTGTGCTTATTATCGATCGAGAGCGACGGGATATCCCAATCAGTCATATTTATCAAAGGAATCTTTAGTGATATTCGAGTCACCGGTCTTATATAGGTGGGTGAAGTCCCTCCCGCCAAGTTCGTATCCAAACTCCTCTACGAAGGCTTCTACAACCGTGAAAGCGGAAGGATCGTCCGAAGTAAATGCATAATCACGGAATAAGAAAGCCGCGAGTGATTCAACAGGGATTTTTGACCCATCAGCCAATTCATGTCGGGCAAGTTTCCAATGTTCATCTGTTAAGGCCCATTTTGAATTATGACCCGACTGCTCAATCTCTGCAATCTTTAGTAGAGGGGATGTTGACCTCACTGAGGAAGGAGCGTATGTCCCTGCAACATTTTGATTGAACCACATGAGATCGATTGAGTCGGTCTCAGATTCATCGAAGGGAACAAAATAGGGTGTATCAGATTCGTCTCGTTTGATCCTAAAATAGTCATCAAAAAACTCATTGTACGGAAAGTTCAGATTCACAGTCCGCCCTTTTACCGCAGACTGCTGTTGTAGACAGAGATAGCCCGGGAACAACCGGTGAATCTGATGGCTAATAAGTCGATGTACACAATCTCGAACAGTGGTAGGATTCAGCGTGTACATGACTACGAGTCAGAGAACGGAACTAGGCAGCGCTCAATCTCACAGTTGTAGCCTGGTCTACTTCTACAACCTGTGAACTTATTTCGAATCATTGCTCTTCCCATTCTTCTTTGATTTCTAATGTCAATTCACTCAATGGATCCTCATCTTTTGGACCAAAGACTCGGTTATATACTTCCTCGACACCAGCATTCGCATACTCTTCTGCGATACGATAGACTGACCGTTGATCACGGAGAACCTGGGGATTGCGCTCCTCTTCTACAGCTACTGCCTCTATAATTGCTTGCTGGGTATCAGAAAGTCGAGAACGGCCAAAAAATGCGAGCTCATCATTTGTGGTTTGGCGCATTGCATATTTGCGCCCATACCCTACACAGAAGACGAAAATCTCGTGATTTTCAGCCTGGTATAGTGGCGAATTCTCGGATTCTTGGAGTTCCGTGAACATATCATGTTGTTCACGCTCTATATGGATGTCACGGCGCGGCTCAGTAGATTCATAGTCACTTTCCGTCTTAGTATTACTCATCGTTCAACCACCTCCGTAACACCAGCCTGGTAGTCTAAATGGTATTCATTAGCCACTTCATCCGCGATAAATGCACGAACATCCTCACTGTATTCGACGTCCGTCATCAGGAAGGTTACCTGAGTGTCCTCCAGATAGTCTGGAACATTTTGAGCAATCAGCTTTTTTGGCTCGCTTGAAATACGTCCCAATGGGGTATCGATAATGATTGGTGCGCTAAAACCCGATATCTTGGAGAGTGCTGTCATGAATGAGAGCGCAAGCACCTGACGTTCTCCAGCAGCCAAGGATCCCAAATTCTTCCGTCCATCGGCATCATATAATTTCACTTCGTATTTATCAGTCAAAACAATCTCATAATCGTCATCTTTCCAAATTAGGTCGTTGTAATACTGCTCCAGTCTCTCTTCAGTTTGTGAACGAACTTGACCTAAAATGTCTTCCTTAATGTCATTGATTTCATCCGATGCATCACTGATAAACAAGCTCTTTTCCACTAATTTTTGATTTTCTTTCTTTTGTTTAGCAGCCTCACGCCATTCCTCCCGGCGGTCGTCTATGACCTGTTCTTGAGACTCAATTTTGCCATTCAATTCTCCCAACTCTTGATTCATTTCATCAATCCTTTCGGAAATTCGTTGGCGTTGTTTTTCCAATTCAACTGCTTTTTCGTTATCTATTGTGTCTATGTCCTCGAGCTGACTTGCGATCCGAAATAGCTCTGACTCTTTTTCGTCAATCCAATCTTGTGTTTCATTGAGCTCTTTCTTATCTTCAAGCAGCTCGTTTACATACGATTCTCCTTGTGAGAGTGCCCGTTGGATTCGAAGTTTCCCAGAGATCTCGGAGTGGCCATTCGATCGAATCTCATCTTCGATACTCGTGATTTCCGCATGTGCGTCTGTACCTTCTGTGAGATCAGCCCCACAAATACAGCGCTCCTGTGAGAGAAGTCCCTCAATTAGCTCCTCACTCACTCCTTGTAAACCGTCATCTGAGGCTTCATATTCTTCTATTGCCTCAATCGCGTAGGAAATTGCGTCTGAGTTGAAAGATACTGCTCCAGCTTGAGCCAAACTACTACCGACATTTGCCCTATTCTGAGTCAGCTGGTCCTCTTTTTCCTCAACTTTTCCCTCAAGATATTCACGTCGTTGTTGCTTTTCTCGGACATCATCATCCCCACTACCAGAGAGAGAGTCATTGATAGATTGAATTTTACTCTTTGCCTCACCTATATCTTCTTTTAGGGTTTTCCGTTCGCTTTCTAATCGCTCAAGTTCCTGTTCAGCTTTTTCTTTTCGATCTTCCAAATTTGCGACATCCTCACCACTACTGGAAGTTTCTTTTTCGTAATCACGTTTGACTTCCTCAAGATGATCATCGGCCTCGTTCAATAGCTCAACATGTGAAACATCAAGGACCGCCTCTTTGACTCGGTCCGCATATCCTTCTTCAAAAAATTCGTCGAGTTGCTCACCGTCAAAAAGGAAGTATTGATGGACTCGAGTCGGGAGAATTTCATGAAGAATGTTTTCAGGTTCGGCAATTGGCTCCCAGTCATTACCACCGAATCGTTGCCGAAGTGTGAGTTCGCCCAGTGAATTTGTGTACTCAGGTTCGCCATCTGGCCCAACCGACGACTGCTTGACTGTCGTGAACGTTCGGCGAAACGCATATTTTGGTTTATCTTTCCCAAGCCTGATTTCTACGTATCCTTCCGCTGATTCCCCCGGATCTAAGGATTCAAGCTTGCGTTTAGAGATATACGGATCAGTTTCTAGTTCCGCTCCACCTCTTGAATCCGTATGAGCTTCCTCCCGGTAGAAGCACAAGGTTATAGCATTCAAAATATTCGACTTTCCAGCACCGTTTTGTCCTTCTATTACATTGATATTTTTTTCAGACGTCACCTCAAGGGGTATTTCCGTTTTGTCTTTGTACTGACGATAGTCTTTCAGGATCAGCTCAAAAATCTGTATGTTATTCATTAGTATCGGAGGCATCTACGTTGCTGTGATCATCAACTAGTGATTTGTACTCTTCCGTATATTCTCCGCGAGGGTCATCTAGGATGTTGCGTTCATGTCGAAGTACACTCTCCAGAAATGATCTCATATCCTCATCCTCGACCTCACTTAGCCGTTCCATAATAAGAGAATGTACCTCCGAGTCGTGCATGTTGTTGGTTATTATATTGCTACGTAATAATGTTCTAGTATCAGATTCCGTACGAAATCCGAAGATCCTCCAGCTTGTTCCGGGCCGAGTGCTCATTGTTAGCCGTTGAAGCGAACTCCTCAAACCTACGAATCTCCTTCTTCAGTATATTCTTCTCGGATTTCTTGATTTCTTCATCGGGGTTCTTTGTTGGGACAACTAGTAGGTCATATATTGTCGCATGATCTTTCCCTTCTGCCTGGCGTAGCACCCGACCACGCCGTTGGACAAACTGCATCGGGTTCCCACTGTTAGACATCAGAATTGCAGTCCTTGTTTCAGGCACGTCTACCCCTTCGTCTAAACATTTCATGGCCACGAGTGCCTGCCATTCACCCTTCCCAAAACGCTCTAAGAGTTCATCTCGAAGGTCATTATCTTCTTCATATGTGAACTTATGATGGATAACCCCATACTCATTCAGGATTTCCCCGACTGTATCTATTTGGTCAGGATTAGTGTAAACCAGAAGGTTCCTGACATCGGTCATGGAATCAAGGATATTCCGCAACGCATCGTACTTTCTAATTGCTGACTTTACGATAGAAGCACGCTGAGATTGCAATATCTGCTCAACTTCATCAGAAACCTCATCATCTCCGTGTGCGGCCGCTACCTTTCCCGTCATAGTTCGGTACTCCTCTAGTTCGTCTTCATCCATCTCAACAATTATCGGATGATATTCATACGGTGTGAGATATTCTGGAATCGCCTCTTCTAATGTATACTCGAAGGTAACCCCGCCAAAATAATCTATCAAAAAGTTCGTCCCTTCTTCATCATAATGTCGCTCAGGCGTTGCAGACAGGCCAATACGGGCGTTATACGATTCTAATAATCCTTGTTGTTGATGCTCAGAACCTAAGCCATGAACTTCATCTGCTATGAGGATTACATCCTCTGTCAACCCATCAATCTTCTTGCGGAAGGCCTCGCTAGATAAAGTCTTGTGTGTGGTAATTAGACATTCATACTCGGTGATTTCGAGTTTTATATCTGAAACAATCCTCGAGAGATCTTGCTTCCAGTCCCGGTTCTCTGAGCCATAGATATATTTGGGAGAGTCCAATCCAAATATTTCCATTTCTTCGTCCCATTGCCGAGCCAAATGATTCTGTGGGACAGCTATTATACACAATAGCGGAGATTCTACAGTGTCAATGTATTCTATGAGAGCAGCAAGTGCCGTGAACGTTTTACCGGTCCCAGTTGCCATCTGGAATAGCCCCTGGCAATCGTTAACAAACCATGCATCCACTGCGTCTTGCTGATACTCTCTAAGTTGTATGTTCATATCCTGATCCGGAGCTGATTGCGGTGGACTATATGGCCGATTTTCCGTATCCCGCAATTCTGCGATATCATTGGCTATGCTTTCGGGGATCGAATAGATCTCTATGTTCTCATCTTTGCCATTCCATAGCCGCTCAAACCGCTGTTCCTGTTGATCTACACCCGCCTGTTCACGATCACTGATCCAATCACAATCGATTGTATATGCTTCGTAATTCTGTAGAGATTGTTGGCTATCATTCTGTGATCCATGGAATGCAACTCGATTTTTATTCTTATCATACATGACTCCAAACTTATCATGAAAATCACCGGATAGCTTATTTGAAGGAACTGCTAATTTGATTTCTAAAAGCCCATCTGCGATCATCCAGGCAACAGCATTTCTGGTATCATATTCCAATTCATATCGGAGGTTTGAGATCGTTTTATCCAGGGATTCCTCAAATAGATGCTCACGTTTGGCTTTGTCCCCGCTTTTAAAGGCTTCCCAATCCTCTTTCTGTAATTTCGGACTTACGATCCACTCTACGGTACCGTCATTCTCAGCGAGTTCGGCAATCCCCCGAGCTGCAGATCTAACCCAATTTGAGGTGAAATACCCTACTCCACGGCGGTAGCGAATTGACCGTGATAACAAGGGGTCATAGAATTCGTCGATGAAATCGGTGGTAGATGTATCAATTACCCGAGGAAGATTGAGTTCAGTAAACGACCCAGATTCAGACATCTCTTTACTGTACTATATTTAGGTTCGTACATAAAACCTGAGCAGGCGTGGTATTTGCGGTCTGGTCTGTGAGATTCAGTTGGCCTGCTTGTTTGCGTAAGTGACGGTTTTCTGTCGTTCTGGAAAACAATCCAATCGCGGTCTCTTACTTTCAGTTTCACTCAGGACCCGTGGTTGACCCCCTTTACACCGTACCGGCTCTGTTGAAATCCTCAGAGATTTACACGTGTGCCCGGAAGTGTGACCGAATGCAGGCTCTCCCGAAGTCACGATAACTCCAGTTTGTCGAACAAGCGGTTCACTTGGCCCGGCGAACTCTCCCTCGCTACTCCTCAAAGTGCTCAAAACGACACTACATGTTACACCAGCACATCGTATTGCTCTGTCCCAAGGTGCGAAAGAATACCACGTACCGGACGCTTCTTGACGAACTTATTGAGATGCCTCAGATTCGGAGCGCTATCGACCTTGAGGAACTTCCGACGCCTTCGACGTTATGTAAGATGTTCAATCGACTCGATATGGCGGTTTGGCGTATCCTGCTCAATCTCTCGGTCGCCCTCCGTCCGACGAACAGTGTCGTCGGCATCGACGCCTCCGTGTTGACCTCGACGATGCCGAGCTCAATCAGCTGCCGAAACATCCCGCAGAACGCTGGCTGAGCTGAAGACATATCGCCAAATTAGCGCCGGCCCAGTGTAACGTTACGGTCTTTCCGCAGCTTTGCATAAGAGCGGCGGGAGATAGTGTCACATACGCTGCGGCGTTCGACCAGAAACGAAAACGAGTAGCACACCACAAGACTGTGCTGAACTCTCCCTCTGTATGCCTCAGACAATATTGTCAGTAGTTGAGAATATCAATAGGGCCGGAAAATAGCAGAAAGTTAGTGCTTTCTACTGATCCGCAAAAAGGTGGGTAGTTTAAATATTCAGCCCCCGCCGCAGGAAGTATGTCTGAAATCGGGATCTACGCCCGTGTCTCAACAACAGACCAAGACCCACAACGACAGCTTGACGAACTGCGTGCATTCGCTCAAGACACATACGATGACCCAGAGGTTCACGAATATGCAGACATCATCAGCGGGACCGAGACTGATCGCGGAGACGAGTACCAACGACTCCGCGGAGATATCGAAGCCGGGCATCTTGACACTATCATCGTCCACGAACTCTCACGACTGTCTCGACTCGGTGCCGGTGAAATCCACAAATTCCTCGAATTCTGTCTCAGTCATGAAACTGGCATTCAGGACCTGGAGGTTGGCCTCGAAATCAGCCTTGAGGATGATCTTGTCGATAGGGCGGTGAGCCAGCTTATTGCCGGTGTAATGGGTGACCTCGCACGCGTAGAGCACAAACAGAAGCTCCGTCGGATTCAGTCCGGTATTGACGCCGCGAAAGACGCTGGCCGATGGACCGGACGGCCGCCCACTGGATTCGACGTCGAAGACGGCTATCTCCGTGTTAATACCAACGAGTTCCTGACCGTTCGACGAGCGCTCGAGCGCGTCGAGCAAGGCTACACCTATCCCGAAGCGGCTGATGGAACCCCAGTCGCTGAGTCAACGCTCCGGTCTCTCCACGATGACCGTCGTGACCTCTACTTCCATGGTGAGGCTGCTGATGACCGACTCCAAGCCGCTGTACAACAACTGGAGCCACTTGAGGAACCTGACATCCCCAGTGAGACAACCATTCCAGAGCAAGAGATCCGCACTATCGTTCGCGACGAGATTCGCCGCCATCAGCAATAGGCATCAGACCGATAGCAGACAGTCCCACGCATCCGCTAATTTAACCACTGAATGGTGTCGTGTTGACATCATATATTTTCGTTTCAAGCTACATCTGAAGCAACATTCTAGTAGCTTGCAGCCATTTTGGCCCTATGGATGATGTTGTTCAGGTGTTATACGTTGAGCGAGACTTGGAGTTCGCACGTAAAACAGCTGAACAGCTTGAACAGGTGAACAATCAGCTAGAGGTCACAACTGTTCTCGGATCGGCCTCTGCATTCCAGGCGCTCAGTAATGATGGATACGACTGCATCGTCTCAGAGTATCGACTCTCGAACAGTACGGGACTTGAACTTTTTGACCAGATTCAGCGTAACTACCCTACTCTCCCATTCATTCTGTTCACTGAGCACGGGAGTGAGTCAATTGCCGGTGAGGCCGTCACTGCAGGTGTCTCTGATTATCTTCAGAAGGCAAAAACTGACCCCCAATCTGAACTGCTAGCAGATAGTATCAGTAACGTCGTCACAGCTAACGAAACTGTGATTGAGGCAACGCGAGAGCGTCGCCGGTTCGAACAGGTCCTGAAGACCGTCCCGAGTTGTGTAGTTCAACTTAATCGGGACGGTCAATTTATTTTTGCGAACGACAGAGCTGAGACAGTCCTCGGGTTAAAACAATCAGAACTAGAAGAGCGCGCGTATAACGATCCTGAATGGGATATCAAAGATCTTGACGGGAACCCGATCCCTGATCACGAATTACCATTCGCGCGTGTCCTATATGATGGTGAACAAGTTCAGGACCGACATACAATCAGGTGGCCCGATGGGAGGAAGCGTGTACTCGCTGTGAACGGTGCACCAGTCATGAATGAGGGGTCTGTGGAGAGTGTCGTTTGCTCGCTCACAGATATCACCGATCGTCATCGACGCGAGCGCCGTCTTGAGAAGCTTCACGAAGCGACTCATGACTTGTACGATGCCAAAACGAAACAAGAAGTCGCGCAGATCACCAGCGACACAGCAGACGCTATTCTTGATTTCGAGGTGAATGGTGTCCACTTCTATGATGAACAGGCAGGTGGGCTAAAACCCGTAGCTGTGTCAGACCGAACACAGCGTGTTACCGATGAGTTAGTGACTTTTGATCACGGGATTGCTTGGGAAACGTTTCAGTCTGGTGAGATCAGACAATACGACGACATCCACACCGCTGATAATCTGTACAATCCTGAGACGGAGTTCCGAAGCGGATTGTATCTCCCGCTTGGGGCATACGGTATTCTCCTTGCGAATTCAACCCAGCGTGGCGATTTCGATGATACTGATGTCTCGTTAGGGCAACTCCTTGCGGAAAATGCAAAGAGTGCGCTTGATCGTGTCGAACGAGAGCGGCGGCTTGCGCTTCTCCAAGAGCGAACAAGTGCTCTAATGCAAACTACGACCACGGCTAAGACGGTTGATCTTACTGTTGATGCCGCAGCCGAGATTCTTGGAACGAGTCTCTCTGGGTTTATTCAGGAAGACGAGCGCGAAGAAGTCTTACGCCCCCTCTCTACGACTGACGCACTCGCAGCGGAATTTAGCACGTACGATGGCTTCACATATGGTACAGATGGTGACCCCATCAGTAGCTTTCTGTGGGATGTGTACGATTCAGGCACACCAGAATATGTGGGCGACGCGAGCGACCACCCAGCGCTCCCATCAGATACCCCAGCCCGCAGTGCGTTGTTGTATCCACTGGAGTCGTACGGACTCCTCGTGTTCGCAGCTAAAACGCCAGACGCGTTTGACAGGACAGATAAGCGGTTTGGCTGGATTCTTGCTTCGACTCTTGAGACAGCGTTAGAGCGTGTCGCCCGAGAAAAACTCCTCCGTGACCGGACACAGAAGCTTACGAGACAGAACCAGCAGCTTGAGGAGTTCGCACAGACTGTCACACATGATCTCCGGAATCCACTGCAGGTTTTACGAGGGACACTTGATGGCGTTCGCAAAACGACTGATGTCAACCATCTTGACCGGGGCTATAGGGCACTTGACCGGATGGAGACACTCATTGATGATGTGCTCATGCTCGCCCAAGAGGGACAACTAATCGACGACACAGAGATAGTTTCGCTTGCATCACTCGCTGATGACTGCTGGGACGTTCTGGAGACCGCTGATGCTGAACTGATGATAAATGACGATATGGAGTTTGAGGCTGACTCAGGACGCGTCCGCCAACTTCTTGAGAATCTCTTTGCCAATGCAGTGACTCACGCTGGTACAGACGTGACAGTCACAGTTGGTACACTTACAAATGGATTCTTCGTTAGCGACGACGGACCGGGAATTGATCCAGTAGAACGTGACCAGATTTTCACTGACGGCTATACAAGCACAAGAAGCGGTACCGGATTCGGACTCTCAATCGTCAAGCAGATTGCTGACGCCCATGACTGGGATGCAACCATAGCAGAGAGCCCCAGTGGCGGAGCACAGATTGAGTTTACTGGTCTCGATGTGGCGTCGACCCAGACAGACAATTAAAATGCCTCTCCCGCGTTCTGCAAGTCGCGTATCTTTTGATAACATGCTTCTTATTAGGCCTATCCAACTCAATTTCGTCAGGACGGCGGTCTGTTGTCATTACTTGTCCTAGCACCAACTGGGGCGTAATGTTTGTGTCACAGAATGACGACAATCACGTATGGCCGAGACATATGCTCTCAGCATCCACGTCGAATCCTACGAGTTCAGCGGAGAATTCTATCTGGTTGGCGACAGATACGACACAGGTGGAGAAGTGCTGAAACACGTGGCAACCGCTCATATCTTGGCGATGAACCAACGCCCACACGCCGCCGAGTACCTGCTTGAGACGCTTCAAGAGGGCGAGAACGTGAGCAAGTCCGAGTACGAGCAGGCAGAACCAGACGTCTCCTGTGGACTCCACTTCGATGTTGACCACCAGCAGTTTCGATTCTGGGTCGGCGACTACTCCGTCGACATTGGACGACAGCCGACAAAGAGCGACCTTCGCTCAATCGCTGACGACATCCCAATGTAGTCCTCCCTATTGGTGTGCTACCCCAGCAAGGACAAGTATCCAACCTACATAGAGAGAGGTGAATGCGTCTCTCATTCGATGATGGCACGCTTTTGCTTGAAGACGCGCCTGAGGCTGTGCCGTATGCCGAATGGGATGACCGCGTCGGCGAGCATCGGGCGCAGGCACAGCACTATCGTCCTATCCGAAAGTGGGCAACCGAGTCCGATGGACAAGTGACCCTCGAAGAATCCACAGCGACTGTCGATGAGATAGAGGACGACGCTCGTGCCTACTCAGACTTCTATCTCACACCGTCTGTCGCTATCGAACCACGGGAGTACCAGCAAGACGCTCTCTCGGCGTGGCAGGACAATGGCCGACAGGGGAGTGTTATTCTTCCAACAGGGAGCGGGAAAACGTTCCTCGCTGTCCAAGCTATTGCGGATGCAGGCGTGAGTACGCTCGTGGTTGTGCCAACCATCGACCTGATGAACCAGTGGCACGCGACTCTCACCAACGCTTTCGGTGACCAGCTCCCAGACGGTGTGGGCGTTCTCGGTGGTGGCAGCCATAATATAGCGGACATCACGGTGACAACCTACGACTCTGCCTACCGCTATATCAACGAGTATGGCGATCAGTTCGGGCTTCTCGTTGTAGACGAGGTACACCACCTACCAGCGCCGACATATCAGCAGATCCCCGAGATGACGATTGCACCGTATCGACTCGGACTCACAGCTACGTACGAGCGTGCCGATGGAGCACACGAAGAATTGGAGGACTTGCTTGGAACGGTTGTCTATCGGGAAGCGGTTGATGAACTTGCTGGGGAGTATCTCAGCGAATACGAGACCATTCATCTCCAAGTCGAACTCACAGACGAGGAACGGACAACGTACGACGAGGAGTACCAGATATACCGTGACTACGTGGACAGCCACGATTTCGAGCTCTGGAAGGAGAACGGATATCAGGAGTTCCTCAAACGCACGTCGTATGACCCGCAGGGACGACGGGCGCTTATTGCCAAGCAACGGGCGGAAAACATCGCCCGTACTGCTGAAAAGAAACTGGATACCCTTGACAATCTCCTGAAGCGACACTACAACGACCGAACCATCATCTTCACAGCCAACAATGAGTTCGCGTACGAGATCTCCCAAGAGTTTGTCGTCCCCTGTATCACACACCAAACTGAGACCGACGAACGCACAGAGATCTTGGAGCGGTTTCGGACGGGCGAGTACTCGATGTTGGCTACGTCACAGGTACTGGACGAAGGTATTGACGTTCCCTCTGCAAACGTGGGTATCATTCTCTCTGGAAGTGCCTCAAAACGGCAGTATGCGCAACGGCTAGGTCGGATTCTCCGACCGACGGACGACAGGCAACCCGCCCGTCTCTACGAGATTATTGCTGAAGACACGGTGGAAACATATGTTTCTGAGCAGCGACGACAGGGGGTGGCAGCGAATGCTGACAGCTAATCTTGCACGCTCACGGACACATGAGGATACTATCACGCCGCTGTTCATTGACGCCAGCGAGCAGCAGTATCGGGAGACAGCCGAGGAACTCATTCAGATTTTTGAGGCCCATCTCGGTGAACCGAAAGGTGATCTGGAGGACACTATTGACCAACTCACCATCGCAGATACGGACTACAAAGTCGTCCAAGGACTGGCGAAACTGCTGAAAGATGAGTGTGAGTTCGAGACGGTTGCTCCAGTTGAGCCACATGAGATTCGTCAGCGATTGTTCGAGAAGGCAAATGAGTCGTATCCGATTGTTCGCCAGCCCACGCTCGGTGAGGACACGCAGAAGTTAGAAGTGTACAGTTCCGTTGCTGATGCGCTGGGTATCACACTCGAAGAGTGCCACCAGGGGATGTACGCCGACTTGGAGGAACACAAACGACTTGTTCGGTTTGGACACCGTGTTTCCGATGAATGCCAAGATGCGGCGGAGTCCTCAACCACGACTCAACTGACGGGTGATAGTGAGGAATCATATGCAGCGGATACAATTACGCCTGACTGGCTTCTCACCCGCTATAATCTCGCGTTAGCACAGGCTGTCCTCTACGATGCTACCGAGATGCGGGTGCGAGTCTGGGACTCGTTTGCGACGGTATTCAGTTACGTGAAGTTGTTCGGGTTGATGCACCGTATCTATCCAATCGACAGCAACGGCAATCGCGTGGGGAGTACCGATGCAGCAGACGGATACGAAGCTATCTTAGACGGGGCAGCGTCTCTCTTTTCGAAATCACGGAAGTATGGGATACGGATGGCGAACTTTTTGCCCGCACTGCCGTTATGTGATCGGTGGGAGATGGAGGCCGACATTCTGGATGATGGGGGTGGATCGACGACTCAAACGCTTTCATTTGCGCTTGATGACACTGACGACCTGTCTTCACACTACGCTGCGCAGAGCGACTTCGACTCTGATGTGGAACGGACACTTGCACAGAAGTGGGAGCGCGCGAACACGGATTGGGAACTCATACAAGAGGATGACGTGCTGGACTTAGGTGCGGAGGTTATGCTCCCAGACTTCGCCATCGAACATTCAGACGGCCGGCGAGTTATATTCGAGATCGTTGGCTTCTGGACACCAGAGTACCTTGCTGAGAAGTTGGCGAAGATACGCGAGGCAAACCGAGATAATCTCATTGTCGCTGTGTCTGAGCGATTAGACTGTTCGTCTGCGGATTTCGACGGGATGGACGACCGCGTGCTATGGTTCAAATCGGGGATTCACGTCTATGATGTCGTGGAGTTGGCTGAGGAATATGCCATTGAGGCTTTCTCGGCTGAGTAGGTCGGTCTGTCTCGCTTTTCCGCGCTTCCTTGCAGGTTCTTCAACGAGTTCCCGTATAGCCGCCACACTGAGAGCGCCTAAACGGCATTCTCGGCGATTTGTTTGCTTTGGCGTGCAGTGCCTCTCGGAGATCACGTCACACTCAGGGACGGTGCGTGCGTCCGCTTTCTGGAACCCATACGTCGAAGCTCGTGATTCCATGGTCCCTGTCCTATGTCTGACGTAGTTATTTGAACTCACAGACTTCACAGAACGATAGGAACGACATGACGAAACGAATCGGAATCACGAACCAGAAAGGGGGCGTGTCGAAAACGACGAACACGATCAACGTTGCCGGCGGGCTCGCCGATCGCGGCCTGGATGTCCTGGCCATCGACATGGACCCACAGGGGTATCTCACCCACCGTCTCGGTTTCAAAGAGGCGTACAAGGCTGACTCACCGAACTTCGCAGACGCTTTGAACTCGCCGTCTGACTACGATATCCGGAACCTCGTCGTCATACACGACGAATACGACTTGCTCCCCGCAAACATCGATATGTTCCACTTGGAGCAGGAACTCATCGGCTCCGGAATGCGCCCCAGGCTCCGACTCAGCGACGTTCTCGAGAGTGTCGATGATTGGGACGTCATGGTCATCGACTCCCCACCAAGTCTCGGACCGCTGAACGACAACGTTGTCCTCGCTGCGGAGAATCTTCTCGTCCCGGTCGAAGCCGACGAATCCAGTCAGCTGGCGCTGACGCACTTGCTCCGCCAACTCGATACTCTCGAAGACAACTATGGAGCCGCAATCGACATCCTCGGAGTCATCGTTTCGAACGTCAGCTACCCACTAGATAACGAGCAGCAATCCAGCATTGACTGGTACGAGGACCGGTTCGAAGGTCGTGTACCGGTATGGATCATCCGTTCCCGAGCAGCCCTGAAGCGTGCGGTAAAGAGCGGTGGGTCAGTGTTCGCTGACGACGCCGAAGATGTCGATATGGCGGCTGTGTATACCGAGATTGCTGAAGAGGTGGCGCCATGAGCGGCGACGATCTCGACGATCGTCTGTCGAGGCGCTTCGATGCTGACGGTGACGGAGACGACAATGAGTCACTGAACGATACGAAATCACAGACCGACATGAGTTCAAGTACTTCACAGAACGCACAGAAGAACAAGAAAGCACAGAACATCAAGAAAGAATGGAACGTGAGGAGCTTCTACTTAGATGATGACCTCGACGATGAGGTCACGACCACGTTCAAGCGCCTTGATCTTGCACTCTCGGAAAGCAAATCTGATGTGGATCTAAAGAAGACTCGGCACTTCTACCCGCTCCTCGTCGAGCTCGGGTTGGAGCAGGTGGACGAAATGGACGTTGAGGACATCGCGCAGCGATTGGAGGGCCACAATACTGATGGAATCGAGTGAACGCGATTCTGCAACCGGCATCTCCCTATCCCGACCCCAGGGTAGCACATAGAAAGTCACCCTTATAACTCGGCTTTGCACGTTATCGCCTTGGGATCACGATATCGAAGGGGCGCAAGAAGTGTTCTACAGGCGGAACAGGCCGAGTGTCTTGGGCCTTGTCCCCGAGGTACTTCACGCGAGATTCACAAAACAACTCATCAGGAGCGAGAAGCCATTGGGGTGGTCAACCGGGCCCCAACGGTGTTTGATCCCTGCACTACACATAATATTTTTGATGATTCAGACTGTGTCGGTCAGTATAGCGTGCCTACTGCTTGACCAACTCACCGTTCTTATGATTCCAGAGTCCCCAGAGGAGAAACGCATATATTTGATTTTTCGAAAAGATATATTGCGCTTCATATCCTATCAATACTTATGACGGAGTTTGATCCGGCACCGGAGTCAAAAGCCACCGAACCACGGTGGCAGCAGGGGGAGGATACGTTCAGTCGTGTCTACGATGTCGCTATGGGGATTACTTCACCCACCCCCGCTGCCGAGATTGCAGACGTTGCAGATTGTTCTCCGAACGCTGCGAAAAAGCATCTTGATCGACTGGCCAAAATGGGCATTATCAGCGTGAACCGTGACGGCCGACCCGTGCAGTACGAACGCAACGAGGGGTATCTAGAATGGCAAGATGCCAGCCGGATTGCCGACGAACTGACTGTCAAAGAGATCATCAACCGAGTCAGTGAGCTTGAAGAAGATCGGGCCGACTATGAAGATGAATTTGGCGCTACCGATCCAACTGCTGTGAACGTCTACGACCACGGCAGCCACGAGGCTATTCATGACCGGATGACTGCAGTCAGTGAGTGGCGCAGTGTCATTCGGGATATTCGACTGTACGAACTCGCCCGTCAGCTCGCAGAGAACGATGGGCACCTAATCTCGGCATAGATGGGGCCAGACCCAACTACTCCGAATTCAGGGTCGCCTGGTCCACCCGACCGACAGACGCTACAACTCCTGGCCCGGCATCTTCGAACTGAGACACTCATTTTCGAGACGAAATTCGACCCCGACAGCTACGAACCTCGCCTGCTTCACGCCTTAGTCGACGTGGGACAGTATCCTGAGACCGTTGTAGCGGCTCGACTCGATATTCGCTGGTTCACGACCGGAGATTTCTCGTTCCACTACGTTGAAACATACGAGGATGATAGCCGATGGGAGTGTCGCTGGGATTGTCATCCCAATCCACACAATGCACGGCTGCACTTCCATGAACCACCAACCGCAGTGGAAGCCACCGACTTGTCACTGTCATCACGCCATCCGCTAGATGTCTACTCTACGGTTCTTGATGCTATTGAGGGACGTATCCAAACGCTCTGGGAGAATTGAGCAGCTTGCACATCTACTGAGCAGTCGTTTCATCCATCTCTATGAGTAACAAACCGCTTTCGCAACGATTGCTACCGATACATCTAATCAGAGGTGACTGCTACTATCTCCGAAGTCAATGCATAGGTAGCCAGCGAGTGAAATTGTATTAATCACATATGAGGCGTAATCGACCACCTGGATCGTTAGGAGCTGTCTATGATATGCTGTACGAGGAAATCGAGCCCGGAGACAGCATCGGGGTTGATGCCGCCGTGATCAAAGTGCGTGAGACAGAGCGCTCAGTCGGTACCGCCGAGCACGTAGTTGAACGACTGGTTGACCGGGGCTACCTGTACAAGGTTGACGGACAGCTGTATATTACCGAACACCGGGATGGCTCCCAAGACCCGGAAAGCGAGCAGTAACCTTACGAGTCGAGGTCAGTCGTATCGAAGTCGCCGATGTCGCCACCCGACTGTGACGGACTGTCCTCGTCTGTTGAGACCTCTGTGGTACTGCCGGACGCATCCTCTGCTGTGGATGGTGTCACGCCACCGGCTTGATCCTGCGAAGTCGGGGCAGTTTCGGCGTCGTCGGTGAGTTCCTCAAGCGCTTGGATAACGGTTTGTCGGTACTGGTCAGGATCGGTGTCATACTCTTCGCGAGCCATAGCAGCGTACTCGTTGGTGTCGTCCTCGAAGCGTTCGAGCCGCTCCAGAGTTCGCTTCGCTGTTTCTGTCACCCACCGATTGCGGGTGTCTGCATCAACAACGGTCAGGTGCTCTGGTCGGAGCGAGACGTTGGTGTCGCCGTCGTCGGTTTCATAGGTTCGGGGCTTGCCAACAAGCGCGACGAAGACGGGCGGGTCAACCTCTCGTAGCATGGCGGCTGCTTCGGGTTGGTACTGGCCAGCATAGGTGAAGAACGTCCCTGTGGGCCCGACAATTCGGCCCTGCCAGTACTCATCATCGCTGCCGACATCGTCGGTTTCGGTCAGGGTGCCGACGACAAACACGCGGTTTGCTTTCGCGCCTGTCGGCAGCAGGGCATAGACGGGCGCGCGGTCATCGTCTGACTCCCGGAAGGTATAGCCTGCATCGTTGAATTCCCCAGCGAAGGCTCGCTGTGCGAGTTCACGCATCGGGGCTTGTCCTTGGCTCATCTAGATCGACCTCGCAGTGATGAGGAGTTGTTCTGGATCATGCATCTCGGCGAGTTGCTCGAACTCGTTGACGAGCAAATACCGGCCCAGTTCAGGGCCTTGGACGCGATAGTAGTGCCCAAGCGTCACCTCACGTATCTCGTCGGCGACGACGCTTGTATCCAAAGCGTCCATGGCCATTTCTTGGGCTTGTGACAACGTGATGTCGGCGACCTGCTCAGTCGCCTCTTTGTCGAAGATGACCTCTTGGACTGTATCGCCATTGTCAATCACACCTTTGATTCGGAGGTCGAACTCGCCTTCGCCCTCGCCGTGTTCACTGCATCGCCCGTTTTGGAGGACACGCGTGCAGTCGTCTTCTGGACAGCGTTTGATCAGCCCGCTGCCTGACTGGATATCGACGAGTGCACCCTCAGCATCGGTGGTGTCGTCGCCGACTTCGATATCTTGGTCGAGTGCTTCGATGGTCGTGGTGCGATTGAGTTTGACCGAGTACTGGCCCTGATACTCATCGGTGACAACATTTCCAAGGTCATAGACTTGGCCCTCGGTGAGTGCTTCGAGGTCAGACTTGGCCCATTTGGTGAACTTGATGGTTCCAGTTTCGTCACCGAGGAGGCCAACTTGTGCAATCGAGTCACTGCGGGGCTCCCAGAGATCAGTGACTTTGGCGGTAATGTCGACCCACTGTTCGGCTTCGGTAATTTCCTCGAGATCGACTTGTTGGTTGCCGTCCTCGCTGCTAACTTCGTCGCGGTCAACATCGCTGTCAGAAAGATAGGTACTCACGACACTACGTCGAGCTTCGTCGAGTGGGACTCTGTAGTCATCGACAAGTGTGGTGAGCCGTTCCTCGATGTCGTCGAGGGAGGCATCGACTGACTCGGGTAACTGGTCGTGTATGTCTTGGGCTTCTTGCTGTATATCAGAGTTGCTCATAGTGTTCTCCGTCTCGTTTGCGATGGGAGACGGCTGGCGGTACGCTTGGGGTGGTCTAAAACCCATGCAAATCGTGGCGAAAGTGAAATTGTCCCACTCCGCCCGAAGCGCTTCAATCACTGGACGTCGGTGGGCTGGCTCACAGTGTGGACCGTCTGGTCTCCGATCCGTTTGAAAAATTTTTGTGTTCCTCTGTCGGGTGAGAGGATGACTGACCTTTCACTCGGTACGTTCGGAGACGGAGACAGCGCCGACAAAGACCTCGATCCAGATGCCGCAAGCATCGCCCGATGTGCGACGACGTGTCGCGCTCCTGATCGTGACGACGGCAGTTGGGCATCTCCAGATGAGGACTGGGGGCTGACAACGCAGCGGCCGGCGTCGTCGATCAACACGTCGGCTGGTCGAGCAACCAAACAGCAAACCCGGTGGGTCGTCGGCGGGGACATCGGAGACTACGTTGAACAGTACGCAACTGGTGACCTCCTGCAAATCCCAAACACGTACGGCGAGTTCGACTCCATTGACACCCGAGTCACATTCGTCGACGGGCTCGCTGACAGCTACGGGTACGGCATTGACGCCCAAGCACTCGAAAAGGCATTGCGGGTCCTCACTGGCGGTGGCCGATACACTGCGTCGAGATACACGGCAATCCCGTGCGGGAAGCAGCCGTGGATTCTGACGGGGCCAGAAGGGACGCTCTTGTGCAGCTGTATGCCCGTCGAACGGCCGGAGAATCCATACACAAGGGAGCTTCGGACGCCAGAGACGACCCTGCAGATTGAGGAGCAGAACCAAACAGTCCGCACGGGAGCCGCTGAGTTTGCCCACCTGCTGTCCGACGCTCTCGGTGTCGATATCGAGGGCGTAGAGCACGCAACAGTACGCGGGCAAACCCAGCACTCGTTCGTCGGCGAGGAGGACAAGTTCCCGATCAAGGCTAGTGACTTAGCACAACTGCATGGGTTGACGAGCGATCCATCTGTCATCCAAGGAGGAGTCAGCCGTGGAGTCCAGCCCCCCAGCGGTGGCGACTCAATCTCGGTTGAGTGGGACGGGCCGGAGCATCCGGTTGGATATCTCGACGAGGGAGACGTGATCGCCGGCTACGAGTTTGCGTGGGAACGGCCCGAAGAGTCGCTGGAAGACGTTGCGGTGGTTCGCGAGTACCGGGTCACACAGAACTACTCGCGCTGGACGGTTGATTACAATACCCATCGCCTTGCGTCGGTGGTCCCATAGCGCCGCCAACGGCATATTTTGTGAGCCCTCCGGCAAGTGGAGGGTAATCCAGATGTCACAATCCACAGCGACCAGTAGCACCGAAGCAGCAACCACCGACGCCGAAACGAGCGTGCCAGAGACGGCGACAGACAGTGACGCAGAAATCGACACTGCGGACCTCCTGTCGCTCGATGCCCCGCAGCATCTTCGGATCAGCGGCGAGGTCCAACTGTTTGAGCAGATTTTCGCGGCGGCTGGCACGGTCACAGACAAGACACGGATAGGAATTACAGAGTCGGGAATCGCCATCCGGGCGGCCGATCAGCAGGGGCACGCGATGGTCGACCTGCGTGTTTCTGGGAGTTCGTTCACCTCTTTCGATGCAGGGAGGGGAACGTTGGGGGTGGACGTCGGACGAGTTCGCGATGCACTCTCGGTCGGCGATGCAGGCGACCTTGCACAGTTCGCACTCGATGCAGCGAATAGCACACTGGAAATCAACATCGACGGGATAACGCGCACTATTGATCTCGAGGCGGTTGAATCGCTCCGCTACCCTGTCGAGATGCCGGATATCAACATCCCGGCAACCGTCCACCTGAGTCCAGACGATATCTCGCTCGGTCTCGACGCAGCCGATATGCTTGCCGACCGGTTTGACCTCTCTGTTGACTCAGAAACCAGAGAAGTGCGGTTTGCCGCAGACGGCGACACTGACAGCATGACCTACCGGTGGGACGACACCGATCTCATCGCCTTCGAGCCTGCGGATGTCGCAGTGAAACTGGATTCGTCGCTGGTCAAATCAGCGAATGCTGGCCTGCCAGACGGCACGAATCGGGTTCTACATATCGGAAACGGGGTGCCGCTCGTGCTGAAATCGGAGTTCCCCGACGCCGATGGAGCGATGCAGTTCGTGATAGCACCGAAGCTCCCGAACTGATTCGGTTCCCCGTGGTTTTGCGGAAACGGTGGTGTGTCCTAACCAACAGCGACTCCCATACTTCTCCATTGTTGGTTAGCGCTATTTTTGTGTCTCCCCGGTCGGGTGAGGGATTTCCTTCATGGACCCGACCGAAACAGTTCCAGACTACGAGCGCTTCGAGCGCGAACAGATCGCACAGGACCGCGACCGCCGGCGTCTCGATACCGTCGAGATCGACGAGCCACGAGGGCGTGAGGTCGTTACCAGTCTACTCAATGAGGGTGTGGTCGAACCCGTCCCAGAACAAAACGTCTTGCAGCACGTTCCGTCCGGGCAGTGTTTTGACTCCGACATGGCGCTGGTGTACTTCCACAAGGGCTGGGAGGCTAGAGGCGAGGAGTAGCCAACTCGCAGACTAACCAACACAGTACCCCACATTCCACTCGGTGTTGGTTAGCCTCAGGACCTCTTCTCTGACGCGGCGTATGGGCGCGTCCCGAGAGTTGATACCCCATCGGAATTTCCCCAAGCGTATGGACCGCACTGACTGGCCGACACCCGGGCCGAACGAGCCTGTCCCGGCATGGGACGAGTACCGACAGCTGCGCGAGGCTGTCCACGACTATCTGGATCACGAGCCAGAGGACCCAAGGTGGGATGACATCTGGCGGGCGCTCGGCGCGATCATGGGCGAATACCAGCGAGATGCATTCGCGCAAGCCTTCGACCTCGATGAGCCTGCCGAGACAGCCTGTATCCGGCGTCTTATCACGGGCGACGACGAGTGCCCCCACTCGCCGCTTGACGCCGACAGCGACCCGAAGGGACCGCCTCACAGCCCGCCAGCAGACGACCACTCGACGCTCTGGCTTGACGATGGCGAGCCGGCGTTGTACTCGATGCACGTCTACCCCGGCAACATCGAGCGATTGGATTCCACAGAGCCGCCCCACAATCTCTGGTTCGACGTCTTCGAGTTTGCCGCCGAGTGGGGACTAGAGGTCTCGATTCTCGCAAAGTCGTGGTACAACCTTGGCTCGGCTATCCACGTCGTCTTCTATCCGCCGGAGCGGTACAGATAGCCAGCTCACCTCGCTCTCGCTCAGTCAGCCAGTCGATTTTGTGACCCCCAGTGGAGGTGCGGGGGCGTGCCCGAGAGCGCGTCTCGAAGATAGACCGATGTCAACGATACAGTCAGACACGCCAGAGCAGTCCAGCCAGCAGACCACTTGCACCTTCGACGATTCGGACTCCCGGGACGAGGAGATGCGCGACCAACTCGATGCGTGGGTCGAGGACCTCGCCGACCTCACGAACGAAGCGCAGACCAGTGAGCAGTTCCAGCAGTGGCTCGATGTGCAGAGCAAGTTCCACGACTATTCAGCACGGAACACGCTACTCATTAAGCTTCAGTGTCCCGAGGCAACGCGAGTCGCCGGGTACAATACGTGGCAAGACGAGTTCGACCGCTACGTCCAGCAAGGCGAGGATGCCATCTGGATCTGGGCCCCCATTATCACGAAGAAGTGCCCCGAATGTGGGAACTCGCCGTCATATCACGAGAACACAGATTGCGAATACGATGAAACCAACCCCGAGCAGTGGCGTCGGGGACTGGTCGGGTTCCGGCCAACGTCGGTGTTCGATATCTCCCAGACCGAGGGCGAACCGCTTCCCGAACTGGAGACAGAAGCTCACGGCGACCCGGATGGACTTGTCGAGGACCTCTTGGACGCCACCGACGAGGTCGGCGTCGACGCAAGAATCGTCACTCCGGAAGAGTGGGAGCATGGGTCTGCACGGGGCGTTTGCGAGCGTCGGAACGTCATGACCACGAATCCGATGGTCGAAGCGGTCGACCGAGACAATCGGGCCGCCCTCGCGAGTACACTGATTCACGAGTTCGCCCATGCAGAGCTTCACTTCAATGTCGAGGATGAGGCGGAGCGGTCGAAACGCGAGGTCGAAGCCGAGGCAGTCGCCTACGTGGTCAGTCGTCACTTCGGGCTGGACCCAGAGAACTCGGCGTTCTACCTCGCGGCGTGGGACGGCGACGCACCAGAGACGCTTCGGGACCGGTTGGACCGTATCTCGTCGACTGCGGCGGATCTGATCGACGCCGTCGAAGGTGCCAGCTGAGCAGTCGGTCGTGCTTTTCCAGACGTGCTTGAGAGGAGTGTTTTGTGACTCCCCTGGTGGGCGAGGGAGTCGAATATGCGTTCACAAGCAGCGTCGGGTAGCAGTCCTGTCGGACAGTTTCTGAGTGTCTTAGCTGACTTGCGTGACCAGATCGGAGGGCCGTACTACCTCGGAGACGTGACCGGGCGGTTGGAGTGGCCCGACCGAGGAGTGTACTTTTTCTTCTCGCCAGCAAGCGACCTCAGACAGATGCCCTCCACAAAGTGGCGACTCTCACGGATCGGCACCGTCGGCGTCAGTACCGGTTCGTCGAACACGCTCTGGAACCGGCTCAGGCAACATCGTGGGAACGTTCGCGGGAAGTACGCCGGCGGTGGCAACCATCGTGGTTCGATTTTTCGCTTGCACGTCGGACGGGCGCTAATCGAGAAGCACGGCTGGCACGACGAGTATCCTCACTGGGGCGAACCGAATCCCGACGCCGAGACGACTGCTGTTCGCGAGCAGGAACACGAACTTGAACAGCGCGTGTCGGAGTACATCCGGGATCTGCCGTTTCTCTGGGTTGACGTTCCGGGCAAGCCCGGCCCAGAGTGTGACAGAGCCGAGATTGAGTCAAATACCATCGCGATGGTGTCGCATCATCGTCGATCCGCAGGACCATCGGACCTCGATTGGCTTGGATACCACTCGCCGAAATCTGAGGTGTATCAGTCTGGGCTGTGGAACGTGCGGCACGTCTCCGACTCGTTCGATCCGTCGGTCGTGGACCAGTTATCAGAGTATATTTCGTCAACGGAAGCGCTGGACCACCAGTCGCGGATCTGAAGGAAGGTTCCGCAGCGAGAACTCAGTGCGCTCGGTTATGAGTCCGTAGGCAATCCCAGCCAGTGGCGCAACCACGGGAATCCACGCCAACGGAGACATGAGCAGTTCCGTCGAGATAGACTCCCAGACGGCAGCGTACATCAAAACAACGCAGACGGATGCAATGGCTGTCGACAGCCGCCACCGGACTCCCGCTACGAGCCCGGCCAGTGGGAGGCCATAGAACGCTACATCACCCGCAAGCGAGGACAGGAAATAGGAGATACCAAACGCACAGAAGTATGTCAGAAACATCGCTGTGCCTCCTACCGACGCAACGAATAGCCGTCGCCATCCAACACGCTCGTCGGTGTCGTCCTGGTCGGACTGCTCGTCGCTGTCCTCGGTCGTCGTGGTGACTGCAAGAGGACTCCTCGACTGTGTCTCGACGTGGCTGGCTTCCAGCCGGGAGACACCACGAGACTGCCCGTTGCCCTCCGTTTCGCCCTCGACCTCCTCAGTGATCGGGACTTCGCTCTGCAACGCAAGCACTCTGTGGGAGTCTGCTTCTGGACTGCTTGCTGGCTCTTGGTTCGCTGACGCTGGCAGGTTCAGGCGTCCCGTCTGCTTGATGTCTTCTTCGCAGGTAGAACACACTGTCAGCAGGTTCGTGGTCTTGTTTGTCCCGCCGTTCTCGGCGGGGATTCGTCGCACGACTTCCAAATCCTCCGCAGGGAACCGCGTCCCGCAGTTGGTGCAAGTGTTGTTGTCCAACTGCTTCCGGAAGACGATCCGGTACGCCCAGTCTGGTGGGTACTCGCCCCGGTAGCTGTCAGGGTCGTCGTACTGCGATTCGATACCTTCCTTCATTCTGATAGACACTTCCGCTCGTCTCCGTATTTAAGCCGCGGGGTCGTTTTGTGCCGCGCCTGCCAGCTGGGCGCGCCGGTCGGTGCGCTCGGTGTTTTCCATGTCTTCTGAGGCGCGACACTCTTGGTCAGCGGCGGCTGTCGGCGATGCACAGCAGGCTGAGTACATTGGGTTCCTTCACCGGGAGCCGTTCGTAATCGATGCTTACCGGCTTGGATTCGCCGTCGGCGTTCGCGAGGACTACACCTACCAGTCCTCGCTACGGAACGTCGACGTCCCGATTGAGATTCTAGACAACGACTTTCGGAATCCAGATTTGGACCGGTACATTGAGCGCTTCGAGCAGTACGAGCCATCGGTCGGGATGCTTGGCGACGCATACGACCGGCAGGAAGCGCGACGGTATAACCAAGCCGCACGGGAGCTGAAACGGAAGTTTCCGGGGACAGAGGTTATCATCGTCCCGAAGTGCCGCGACACAATCGACGTGATCGACGAGGATATGATCTTGGGCTACCCGATGGGCTACTCCGACCAGACCGCCGACGAGTACACGGATATTGTGGACTGGCGAGGGCGGCGCGTGCATCTGCTGGGGGCAAGTCCGACAAAGCAGTATCCGGTGATCGAGGAGCTAACACAGCCGCGTGTGACTGGGGAGGAGCCAGCCGATATCGTTGGCGTCGACTGGAACGGGATTCATCTGGCGGCGCTTCACGGCGAGTATTTTTCGCCACACGGCTACGCGAGTGCGGACCACCTCTCGATACGGGAGACGGTTCAACAGAGCTTGCGGCACATCCGGTCATACTGGAAATCGCGGGGTGTGTGGCCGACCGTGGAGACAGACCGGACCCCGCTAACAGCGGAACCGATGGACCCCGTCTGGGCTGCTGACGGTTCGAGAGCAACTGTAAATGGTCTTGAGGATGCGATTGTCGTCGAGTATGAGAACGGACAGACGCTCGCGTACCGGAGCCAACACGAGCGAGACAGAGTAGAGTACCGGGCAGGACTCACTCCCAGTGAAGTTCACGGCTAGAGCCGAACGTGTCGTCTCAGAGAGTTTTGTGACTCCCTGGTGGGGTGAGGGAAACAGAGGACTACCACTCAGACTGAGCGAACTCGTGGCCGCTTCGTACTCATCGGATGCGGCGATGCGAAAACCGACGATCCAGCTGAGGCTCGCAACCTCTACACATCGTCATATTTCGCAGTCAAGCGAACGTATGCTGAGGCGGCTGTCCAGTGGGCTCGAACCGCTGACCGGCGGGCGAACACTTGGGCGGTTCTCTCTGCAGAACACGGGATCTTGATGCCTCGGCAGACGGTCGCCCCGTACGATACGACCATCGAGGACCTGCGCGGTGAACCCATCGAGGGAGAAGCCAATTATCGGCTGCCGTCAGGAGACCGAGTTGAGAGCCGACTAGATCAGTGGGCGCTCCGTGTCCACTCATCGCTGGGCGATTGGCTCCGGCGGCCATACGCTACCGATCAACAGGAGTCCCCCTGTCGGGAGCTGGTCGTTCTGGCCGGCAGCGACTACGTCGACGCGCTGCGTGAGCGCGACATCTTCGACGGCCGACCAACTGCGATTCGGACTGGCCGGGAGACCTACACTGCTCTTCCCCCGAAAGCGACAGTTCGCTTCCCCTTCCAGGAGCGTGACTTCGACGGGATGTTCGACCAGATGGACTGGCTTTCAGACCGGGCCGAAGAACTCTCGTCAGCAGCGGGTCCAGCCCGACGATCAGAACTCTCGGCCTTTGACGGGGGCTTCGAGCGCGATTCTGCTACGTGGCAAACAGACCACAGTGGCGTCGACGTCGAGGGGACTGAGCAAGCTGGACTGGATGCATTCGAGAACGTCCCCGAACGGTTCCTTGCCACGAGACAAACGATTCTTGCGACCGACGGCGGGGAAGGAGAACAGGATGGATAGCGTGCAAACCCGCGATATTGAGCGTGCAGCGGATATCCAAGTTGATACGCCGCTTGATCGCGAGATAATTCGGACGACGGGGACAGGATTTTTGACTGTCTGTTCCGACGATTATTGCTCTTGGCAGGGACTGTTCCCAACCAGAGAGATGGCAGCCGAAGCAGTCGAGACCCACATTGAGCGAGCCCGGCGGTCTCCGGATTATAAGTACCACTTCGGCCAGCAAAACCCGTACGTCGTGGAGCTAATCGACGATTCCACAGCACGGATCTGCCCGAACCAAGAGCTAGATCCACTTGAGCCGTGGAACTCCCATCGCGACGGACAGCGACTTTCCCGGTCGGAAGCCACTCGAACACCGCTCGGGGAACAGTTGCATCGCGGGGATCTTATTGACTGCCACGGGCCTGGTGACGCGATGGTGCTACAAATCTCGCAAACTCGAGTGTTTGGCTTGCCGGCGTTCAGTATCGTGTATGTCTCGCCAGACAGTGGGCCCAACAAGGATGGCAGCTACAGCAAGGATGACTACCGATATCTGAACAATTACGTGGCCCGCGACGGCGAAGCAGTGAGTGTCCCGATGTCCGATCGGCTGTCGTTCCGTGGACAAACTAACGCTCAGAGCGACCTGAAACGGTGGTCATCGTCTTAACAGTCGTTGCGAATACGGCAGTCTTATTCACGAGATTGTGACAGAGCTTTCGGTCAATACAGCCCAAGAATTAAACGTCAAGTTTAGCGGCAGACACACCAAGTTTGGAGTCGAGACCTGGGAGGAAATCACGAGCAGACCCCTAATGGGGAATTTTACACACACACACCAGATTTGGAGTCGAGATATCTCAATATGAGTGTGCTTGAGTCCCGCGCTTACGGAAGCTGTACTTACTGTGCTGTCTCATCTTTCCCTTCCTTTCAAATTCTAGTTAGACTAGACTAGAAGGAGACACCAGATTTGGAGTCCAGCCACATCCGTAAACATACTTCGAGAGCTTGTCCCCAGCCTCTCGCGTTTCTGGACTCCAAATCCGGTGTGTGTGTTGACCGCTTCTTACCCAACTCCTAGAATAGACTTCAGATATGGACACCCAGTATCGACTCTTATCCAATCTTCCACAGAGATGTCTCATCAACAGCAGAATCTGAGGACCTTTTGACTGCATTTTGATGGCATATGATACAACCACCCAGTACACTCCAAATCCAGTGTGTTCCGATAGATTTGGAGTCAATTGAATATCCAATAGAATTAGTGATGAGGAGCTAAAACTACCATCTTCACTCCAAACTAGGTCCATAGGTTTTTGTGCCATCAATAAGATATGCGAGATATGCCAGATGCAGGGGACCAAGGGGGCGACCCCCTTTTCGACGCTCCTGTCGTGGAGCATCGGAACGAGATTTTCAAGAACCGAGACCTCGTCGACACGGATCACGTCCCTGACGCCGACCGCATTATAGGCCGTGACGAACAAATTGAACAGGTAGCTCACGAGATTGGGGCTCTTGTTGTTGGTGAACCGGCCAGCTCGGTGCTGATCTTCGGAAAAACGGGAACAGGAAAGTCGCTTGTCGCTAAACATGTAATGGGCAGAGTCGAAGCAGAGGCTGACCGTCGTGGTGTCAGTGTTGGAACTGCCTATATAAACTGTTCACAAACTGACGGTCCTGCCCGAGTCCCGCGCAATATTGGCCGTCGCATCAACCCTCCTGAAAGCGGCGTCAAATTCCCGTCCCGCGGTATTTCGACTGATGAATACTATGAGCGGCTATGGTCGATCCTTAACCAGCACTACGATGGTGTTGCCATTACGCTCGACGAAGTCGACAGACTTCGCGATGATTCCCCACTGATGATTCTTTCTCGGGCTCGAGAAAATGGTTCAATAGATATACCCATTAGTATCGTGGCAATCTCGAACAAGATCGACTACCGGAATCAGATGAACGAGCGGACAAAAAGTTCGTTCGGCCATCGAGAGTACGTGTTTGACCCATACGATGCCAACCAATTACGGGAGATTCTTAGGAACCGATCAGACGCCTTCCACGAAGGGGTGATTGAGGAGGGAGTCATCCCCCGGGTGGCTGCTCTCGCTGCGAAAGAACATGGCGACGCCCGAAAGGGTATTGAACTGTTGTTTTCACTCGGCAAATACGCCATACGAAACGGTTATGATACTATCTCAGAAGAAGATGTTCCAAAAGTACGCGAGATGGCTGAAGCTGAACGGCTTCGCGACCTTATTACGGGCTTGCCAGCCCATTCCCAGCATGTTATCGGAGCACTCGCAGCGCTTACAATTAGTAATTCTGATGAAGGGTGGTTCCGGACCTCGCAGGTATTAGATGCATACAAAAAACTCTGCAATGAGCACGCTGTCGATCCAGTCACCCATGAGCGTGTAAGACAACTTTTGGAGGAACTGTCATTTCTTGAAATCACCGAGTCACGGAACCAACACCAAGGGAGCAAAGGACAATTTAACGAGCACACGCTCAATAAACCCCCGGAGATTATCAAGCAAATCTATAGAGAGACAGCACCGTGAGCGACTGTGGCTGAAGCTCTTGGGTATCCTCAATAAGCACGCTCACTGACCGGTTGTTTCAGCCAGTTGGATGAACAAAGAGGCCGTATTCACAACCCTTAACCAACAGCCAGTTAGTATCATCGCTTCTGTTGGTTAAACCCTTGAGCTGAGTGATTTTCTGTTCCTCTGGCGGGTGAGAGGATGACGGAAACTGATCCGACTCAGACGCAGGACGGACAGCCAGACCAGCAAGCCGGCTTCGACTTCAGCAAGCCCGGACAGGAGCACGAGATTGAGGTGTCGTACTCGTGGGGGTATGTCGACACCATCTACATGGACGATGACGGTGAACTCGTCCGCTCACAGGATACCGACGGCTACTATCGCAACGACGAATCGTTCGAGTGCACCTGTGGGGAGACATTCGGTTGCGAGAGCAAAGCAAAATCCCACATCCGAAGCGAGGGCTTCCAAGGCCCGCCGGTGCCGGTCGCCGGCCATCCAGAAGCATTGCGCTGGGACAACGAGCCGATGACCGACTTCGGGGGGAATGTGGAATTCATTCCAGATGTAACGAACACCGCCGCCAAAGTTGTCGAGGGGGCTGACTACCTGATCGCAACAGCCCGGACGACACTGACGCCACCAGCGGATCATGAGTTCGACAGCTGGGAGCCACTGCAATCTGGCCGCTTGGCGAATCATCGCGGCGACCCACTGTTCTCGGCACGGCTCTTGTCGAAGGCTATCGCGACGCTTTCACCCGGACATCAGTACGTTCCAGACCGCTACACCATCTACTTCCGGGGGCACACAGCACTGTACTTGGAGGGGCCGAGGGGCGGCGTCATCATTGCTGAACGACTCCCCGGCCTCGACTGAGACGACGGTTTTCTGTTCCTCTGGTGGCTGAGAGGATGAGGGAACGAACCTCCGAAGCCCGTGATGGATCAGCCACGAACAGCAACGAATCGCCCACTGACGAGCAACCAATTCCAGTCGTCAAGCCACCATCGGCGTTTGTCTGGCAAGATGAAGTGGTCCCCGCGCTCGATGGGGCTATCACCGTTCGCCCGGAATCTGCCCGGTATTCGATAGCTGCAAAGGTCGTCGACGGTGCTGAGTATCTTGTTGCAACAGCCCGAGAAACGTTCACTCCACCAGCTGACTACCAGTTCCAGTCGTGGGACGTACTCCAGTCTGGTCGCCTTGCCCGCCGGTCAGGCGACCCACAGTTCCCGCCAGCCGACGTGAGCCGTGCAATCGCAACGCTTGCGAAGCATCCTGCGTACCAGCCCGAGCGGTTCACGATCTTCTACCGAGGGTGCGAACCAGTGTATATCGAAGGTCCAGACGCCGGCATTGTGATCATCCCGTGGTGACTCGATAGCAGTTTTGTGGTCCTCTGGCGGGTGAGAGGATGTCCACACACTCAGCATCGACGCGAACACAGTCGTTCCAGCATCGCCCGCCAGCAGACACAGAGGAGTGTTCCTGTCCGATACACGCCGATGGCGACCCGTTCACCGCACCTCTCGGGATTCGCTTTGCCGATCACGTCGCCGTCGAACCAATCGACAGAGAGACCGCGGCCGCCGTCTACGAGGCCCACCACTCCTACATGGGGTCACTGCCATCGGTCAACCTCGCTCACCACGGGCTGTACTTTCAGGACTCGCTAGTCGGGGCTATCACGTACCGGTATCCACTGATCTCGAAGAAGCGAATCCGGTACGGCGTCGACGGCCAGCTCTGTCCCGAGCCTGTCGAGATCGACAGTCTTCCAGTGGAGATTCGAGCGACTGCCCGCCAGGTGCTTCCGTCGGCGGACACGCCAGTCGTTGACAGCGAAGTGGTATCCGGCGACTCACTCGTCGAGGCTGCGCGGATTTGCATGGGCGTTCGGATGCCGAACCTCGCGTCGGCAGCGCTGGCACGCTCACAGGAGCGATTCTTGCAGGCTGACGACCGTAACACTCGCTTCTTGTTGACGTGGGTGCGCTCGGACTACGACGGCGCGATGGTTCGGGCGCTGCAAGACAAGGGCTGGACCTGTACGGGCTATCGTGAACCAGGGCAGGCAAGCAACCGCGAGGATAAGCCGATTCGTGAGCGCTACAAGTGGCGCTTTCTCTGTCCCGTAGATACTGCTCGCGAGCAGTCAACACTTGCACGGTGGTCTCGGTGACCGACGTCCAGCCCGAGGCAGTGGCTAAGTGCTGTCGGTTCTGTGGAGTGAGGGCCGATATCTCCGGCGAGGCGTACACCTACGTCCGGTGGCCCGACGAGGTCAACCGAGAAGACGGCGTGTTCCGGTTCACGATTTGCCGGGAGTGTGCGCTTCAGGACCGCGACAACGTCGAACAGGCCGCTTCGCTCTTCCACGAGGCAGATCGAGACTATCTGCTTACCTGCGATGTCTGTGGCGCTGTTGGCTGCCAGTCTGCCAGTACTCGTCGTCCAGCAGCGGAGACGTATCGACTCGCGAGCGTTATCTCCTGGTCGGTGAGTATCAACGGCTTCGACGGGGCAACGCACTCTTGTAGTGAATGTAGTCCTATCATCACGCTCGACTGTGTGAAACGCCCTGACCGGACATACGACGACGGAGTGCCCCATCTGGTTGAACTACCGTTTGACTCAGGTGGGAAGACAGCAGACGATGCTCCGGCAGACAGTACACAGGTCGAGATCGGCGGGTGGACTGGGTAGCCGGCGGTAGTTCCACGAAACTGATGGGTCTGCTCCGCTAATGAGCAGTACAGAGGATAGATGCAGCATCCGGTAGTCGTTTGTTACAGATGTTCCGAAGTGAGATAACTGGTAGGCGTGTTTTGAATCGAACCCAGCCGGAGCATTCATTATAATGTGTTTTTTGTCCAAACACACCACCTATTTATTTAGCTTTAGTTTTTAATTAGTTTCATATGAAACAGTCACGCCGCCAGTTACTCAAAGGATCATTTGCACTGGGTGGTATCTCAATCCTTCCTGGGTGTAACTTCGGGACTAGTGAGTCATCATCTAATGAGTCACTGAACGCGACCCATATTGCTATCGAACCCCGAAATAAAACGTTGGAAGTCTGGATTACGTTCACTGAAGCCATCCAGTCTCGCATTGAGTCAGCGGGGATCTCCGCTACAGACCTTGTGTCGTTCTCCCAGACCCCTGACAAAAAGACAGTTGAGAGCATCGACAATGACGTGGATGGAGGAAAACAACTACATATCCGCGCAAAGGGTGTCGTGACGACCACCACGGAACCAAAGCCTGGAGTCGACCGGACTAATGTATCGACTGAAGAAGATGTAATCCGAAAGGTCCCGATCGTGGAAATGCAGTTAGCGAAAGTCATAGAACCAGAGAAAAAAACAGATTGGGAGTCTATATTCTCAGTTTCTGTAGAAGAGACTGCGAAAAAAACCGGGATTTACAGTGACAATTCGGAAACGGATGCTTTTATTTTCCCATTCCAGAAGACTTGCACGCGGATTCTGAACAGCACATCGGAGTATTCTGGTTTAAATTTGAACCCTGGTCGTGGGTTCAAGAAAATATGGTCAGATGGGTATAACCCATCGGAATTTCCGGATTACAATGTTGCAGCACCAGACCGTGGCACTCCAAGACTCGAATTCTACAATAACCGGCCGTTTATCCCGATGCAAAACCTTGTAGAGTCAAAACGAGAGCTTCTTGAACATGTCTACCGATTGTTTGGGCAACAAGACGTTGAAGAGGCATCTGCGGCCGCATGGAAAGAAACGAGAGAACTGGTGGGGACCACATTACGTGCCACGGCGAGCATCGCAGCGCCGGTTGACGTCCAGAGTGCTCGAGAGGAAGGGACAGAAGTCACTGCAGCGTTGCTGTTTGGCAAAACAGTAGCGCAGAATGTGTGGGCGCTGAATACCGTCGAATCCCTCTTGACGACGCACAGAGCCCTGACGGAGGCAGGTGATGAATGGATTGATGCACTGATGCAAACAGTTGCGAATATCACTGGCGATCTGGCAACTACGCAACTCGAGTCTAATCTTTCGGAGCTAGAAACACTCCAGCAGTTTGAGTCCGAGACTATCCTACCCGCGGTCACACTCTTTGAACCAGCGGTTGGTACTCGCACGGACGCTCACAGAGTGTATGACAAGCATCTCGATGCAGAGCGAATGCTTCTCTACAATCTCATCGATGCACTCGCTGAGAGCTGGGCCGAGGCAACCGGCAGTGAAACGCTACCGAACGTCTATTCTCGAAGGTTGCTGTACACATTCAACAGCGACTCCAACCAGGATATGAATGGTGACTTCGTTGACGTGACCGCTGGCCGCGCGAAATTACATGGCAAAGTTGCAAGAGATGTAGATATTGGATCACTCGAACCAGCGGAGTTTATCGAAAACGGCGCCGTTGCGACCGATCATTCCCGGCTCATACCAGAACAGATTGGTTATAACCAAGAATTTCAGGAGGGTGAAAATGAAGGTCCGTACTATGATGGTGTGAATACGCTCACGCCTGTTGGTCAAGTGTATCGCGAGCTTCTCAAAAGCAACATTACTGGTATTGGAGATAATGAGTTTTTGAAAGACGCCAAGTTCCTGCTACACGTCCTCTCGACAATTGACATGATCCTGAAGATTTCGCGTCTACAACAAAGTGCACTGCAGGCTACGACAAATCTGTACTCGGCAGAAACCTACGATTGTCGGATCCCTGTGTCGCATGGATATACCCAAGCTATGCACGATGCACAGAATACGGGCCACAACCAGGAGACCGCTTCACCCGTCAGGGCATCAATGAAGCCGTCCGTGAAATGGCACGATAATGGAAGAGATGATGCAGGTGGCGTATCGTTTCATGGATCTATAAACGACACTGTACTATTCAACGAAACACTGTTCGTCGCAACTAAGAATCAGGTGTTATCGTACGGTGCTTGCAACGGTAGTGGGCCAGAAACAATCCTTGAGGATCTGGATTTGCCAACGTTCGAGACAATCGAGACGCTCGCAATTGATACTGGAATTCTGTACGTCGGTGGAAAGGCTTTGCAGAGTGAAGGCGATAAGAGTGGACTAGTCGTCGCGTACGATGTCGTCAATCAGGATCCGTATACAAACACGTCGCAGTATATCGGCGATCGTGTGGAAACCATAACACTCTACGACGATTCCGTGTACGTATTCTGCAGTGGCAACGAACAGGTGGATTATCGCTCTGGTGAGTTCGCTCGGTATTCCCGGTCGTTGTCGGAGCAATGGCGACTATCGAACAAGGTCGGTAGCGTTGATGATAGACTGACAGAACCACCGGCGATCAACGAGCACGGAATTGTACTCAGTGGGTCGAATCGTCTCTATATGTTCACTCACCAAGGCAATCCCATCGGTGAGAATCCGCGAAGGGGCGGATTCATCAATGAGCCGGCAATTTTGAATGGCAGAGACGTGTTTCAGTTCGATGAGACTACTGTCCGACACTTCGACCTCGAAACGGGCGAAGAGTTCGTTGAAAATGTGTACGATGCGCTGCTATCTCCCGGCACATTGGTTGACGGAATTCTTCACATCGGGACTCGTGACGGGATCTTGGTGATTGATACGGCGGACATGTCAGATCTCACTCTTGAAATACCAGGAGACGTGTTCGCTGCTCCGATTGTCTCCAGAGCCAATATTTACGCGGTCACTGAGGACGGAGTCCTTCGGGCTTGGGACAGAGAGTCAAAAGAGGTAGAGTGGACAATGAAGGATACAATAGATATTCAGCATACGGGGACAGTAAAAATGATGCGATGCCCGTTCCTTGCTGGCGGAAAGTTCTACATCGCTCAGGGATACGACGTGTATGCACTTGAATGATGACTCACTCGTCATTGGGTTCCACACTACGGTATTCGTACTTTCAGGATTGTCACTGTATCATACCTTTAATATACTCGCTAAGACGCTCTTCGGTAGACTGGCGGAACTATAGTAAACGTTAGAAGTAGTTGCTCACTTTTGGGATTGAGAGATGGTCGAGAGCTGTATCAATCGCTGTCGTCAGCTCGTCGAGTGAGTCAAAGAAGCGGTTGCTGAGGGATGCTTGAAGCTGTCTCCAGCACTCTTCGACAGGATTCAGTTCCGGTGAATACGACGGTAACGTCACGAAGGCGAGGTCGTCACGGGCCGCTAGGTCCGTGACGGCCGACGCCTGGAAATATGGCGCTCCATCTAACACAACGATCAAGTTATCTTCGAATTCTTTGCATAATGCCAAAATGAAATGTTTTGCATGTTCGGCGGTGACGTACTCGGTGAATCGGGAGAAAAAGCGATCACCGTTCTCGGTGATCGCGCCCAACAGACACGTCCAATCGCGTTGGCCAGAGAGTTCGACGGAAGGCCGCGTGCCGCGAGGAAACCACGCGGCACGCGGCTCAACTTGGACGGATTTCTTCGTTTGGTCAATACAGACTACGGTGGCGTCCATCTCCCACCGCTTTTTTTGAGCTCGTCGTAGAACTCCTCTTTCTCGTTTTCATCGGATTCGGCGGCTGAACGGCGTGGTTTCTGATAGCTCAATCCCGCTTCTTTCAGCAACCGCCGACAACTCGGGATTGAATACTTGACACTGTACGTTTCTTCGAGATAGTCTTGAGCAAGCGCCGGCGTCCACGCCGGCGCGTCGATTTCAGCTTGTTCCGGCGGTTCGTGAACAGTCTCTTGGAAATGTTTTAGCTCTAAATCTGATAATTTTCTTTTTCTACCAGTTTTTTTATCATCAGTTACAGCTTGCTCAAGCGACTCGTCGGTGTCGAGTCGCTTGAGCCAGCTATAGATCGTTCTTCGACCAGTGTTGTGCCACTCAGCAAGTTCGGTCTGCGTAACGCCATTTTTGTAGGCGATTGCCGCTAACAACCGTTGTGTCGGCTTGTTTCCGTCCACGTTTTCGAGAGCGTCTTGAAGTTCCTTGACGGAGATCTCGTCAAGATGATCCATTAGATTACTCAACGCACTACGTGCGGAAAGTTCTAACGGCTACTATAGCGGAATACATTGACGGCGATGCAATCAACGAGACCGTGAATCGGTGCCCCAGTAAGGTTCAGTGACCGGAGGAAGCCGTAGGTCCGAGCGGCCTGTTCCAAGCCCTGCTTGGACAGGCCGCGGAACTTCGCCAACCACGGCTGGAGCAGTGACCAGAGACACTCCACCTGGTTTGTGTGGACGCCTTCGTCGGAGACGTACCGGTCGTCGTGGACAACGTATCGGTGATCGTGCTCCATGCCTCGGTATGCTGGCAATCCATCAGTCCAGACCTCTCCCAGCGGCTGGGAGAGGTCGTCTGCTTCCTCAATAACTGGCCCGAGATCATCTTCGTAGTCGCTTCCCTCTTGGGCTGAGACCACGCGAAGCACGTCACGGCAAGCCGCGACGAGCGTCATTTCGTCTCCCTGACCCCCTGTCCAGCGGGTGCGTCCGCCCTCGGGCGACCCGCCGCGGTCGAGTCCCTCCCGCGGCGGGTCTTGGCCTTTGAAGCCCGAACACACCTGCTGTGTTTCATCGACCTGTGTTGGCCCATCGACTGTCTGGGAGATGCGCTCCCAGACAGTCGGAAATTCCCGACAGAACGCGGTTTCAAACTCTCTGAGCTGGTCGTGAAGAGTCGTGTAACACGGTGAGAGGAGTTCAGCGATCTGGGTGATGCTGAGCAGCGTATCAGCATAGAGGATGAAGGCGATGAGGAACTCACCGGGAGTGAGTTCCGAATCGTAGAAAGGGGTGCCTCGTGTGTACGTGGTTTTCCAGTCACAGCGGCCACACCAGATACGGTCAGAGCCGTTGAGAGCATGGAGACTGTCTGCGCCACAGTTTGGACAACATCGTTCCTCCCAGGTCGTCTTGAGACGCCGCTCGACGATGGCGTCGAGCGGCTCGGGCCGAAATTCTATTACCCCAAGTTCCGAAAGTTCCGCTAGCCTCTGGCCGAAGGCAGGACGGTCCTCATGCATACCCGTTTTTGCCAAGCCAGAGGCACTAATACTCCTGGTTCCGCCAGTTTACTGAAGAGCGCGCTAAGAAGTATACACAAAGCGAGCATTCAGATCGTATATCGATCTTGTTGACCGCTTCCATCAGGTTCGTCTTCTGTGCAACCCCGAAATGGACTTGGTATCAGTTCGGATAAGAGCCGATCAAGTCAATCTGAATCAGTCGAGAGATGCCGGAGCTGGAGCCCCATGGTATAAAGCCCGCTAGTTGCTGGACGAATATGTACAGGCGCATCAACGAGGTTAGGTTGTCGATCGTCGGGAACGGTGTACAACTGCGTACGTGAGGCCTCCCCACTATCAGTCTCGATGTTATGGACACGGATCCCTTCGATCCCTCCTTGATCGGGGATCAGAAGATGCTCATCAGCGATTATTCCAGCATCCGGAGCGAAACTCTGTCTGGTGCTGTACTCCCACGTCTTCGAACCATCATCAACGGAGTACGCTATGGTGGTATCGTCAGCTACGACACAAACCTGCGACCCGTTTGTGAAGATGTCGGTTGCCTCAGGTTGAGGGAGAATATCTGGAACAGTCCAATTGAGGGTACCATCGCTGTCAAAGGCAAGCAGGCCCAGACCCGATTTCTCCGTCGTCCCCAACGTGGAGTTGTCGTATGCAGCTATGAGGACGAAAAGTTGATCGTCAACCATCGTCTGACCTTCGAACCCTTCCATCGAATTATCGGTCAGCCATGTTGTAGTGAACCCGAAATCCAATTCCCCATCAGCGGCGTTCCACGCCGCCACGCGCATCGGGTAGTCTTGAGAGTCATCGGTGGTATCGTATCCGATGAGAAAAATCTGTTCCCCAGCAGCGAGCAAATGCTCGGTGTAGTTACTCAAATCTTCGAGGTCTTGGTCTATTACCACTTCACCGGCAGCCATATCCACGACAGTCAGCTTGGTGTCGCCGTAGTCATCGTATGTGACAGCGTAGTACCCTTCTGCAGTAGTTTGTGTGGCGACTGGGTCTTCCCCAACATCGGTAAGTAGACTCTCACGCTCACCGGTATCGGCGTTCACAATCAAAATCCCCCCGTTATTCGTTGTGGCTGCGATTCGGTCGTCTGCGTAACCCAGGTTATCAATCGCGGGATTCTGTCCAGTCCAAATGACATCCCCATTTCCGTGGTAAGCAGCAATGATGTTCCGCTTGAGGACATAGATTCGGCTGCCACCGGTGATGACTTCTTCGGCGCCGTCTTCTGATTCTCCGACTCGGCTGACCCAGTTGCTGGTATACTCTTCACTACTGAACTCACAGGATGGAATATAGCGGTTGTTCTGGCCATTCCCGCCAGTACTAATCCAATCAAGCGGTTCGGCATCGGGTTCGGGTGTAGCAGTATCCTGACTTGCTTGCGACTCGCTGTGCTCGTCTCGAGCGTCTTCAATCTCTTTTGGGACTGTAGAAGTCGCATTCCCGTCCGATGATGAGCCACCACAACCAGCCAAACCCACCGCACCCGGTGCTGATATATATTTTAGGAACTTTCGTCGGTTCATATGACTAAAGAGTAATATCGAAATATAAAGATTTACTTCTGTCTATATTTTGCTGGTGGTGAAGAATGACAGACGATAGACGATTTTCATAGATTGATGATGAGGGAATAAGTGTAAAACATATTAAATTAAGATAACAAATATGCTTGTTGTGTCATATATCGGGAATCGGTATTGCAGTATATTGGTCGCTGTAGCAGACCTATATAATTGAGATCTCTGCATCATCACGAATATGCCATCAGATTATATGGTCTCAAAGTGTAACAAAGAAGTCGCCAATCGAGTAATTCGGATATACTTCGATGGGAGAGAAATCCCGATTAATCTTTGTGGGGAAAACTGTGTCAAATTAGAGACCCTTGACCAACCTAAATGATGGATACTGCATACGCGCTCTACATCTTGCACGGCTTTCAGAAAATATACGAAAGTTGTTAGGAGTCTCAGCGGTCAGTAGGCAGTCTTATTGAGCGGGTATTTCAGCCAGCACAGTAATCACAAAAATCCATCTACAGCGGCAGCAAGTCCCAATTTTGTGTGCCTCTGGCGGGTGAGAGGATGTCTCGAAATATGTCCTACCGTCGTTCGGAAGACCTGTCACAGCCACCCACCCCGAAGTTCGTCGAGTCCATCGCGACGACTGTTCGGGGGCAGTCCGGCAGCGCCGATGTTGAAGCGGTTGTCCTCCGTGCGGTGGCCCGGCGCTCAGAGAGTATCGACCTCCTGGACATACTCGAACTTCGCTCGCTCTTGGACGTCGACGACGAGCAGGCAGACACGATAGAGGAACAAGTTGCGACCATCATCAGCGTCATCGAAGCCGAACTCGCTGGTTGGGACCGGCAGGAGGTCGCTGCATGAACGCAGCAGGCACGGCCACGTTGGGCGATTTCGGCGCTGGTGGCCCACGCTCGGATGCGCTGATTGACACGCAGAGCGCGGCACAGGAGGCCGCTATCGGTAAGTGGGAATTTCTCGCCGTTGGCAACGATACGATCGGGTGGCACATCCCCGACACCGGAGCAACACTCCTGCTCAAAGGTGGCGACGCTGGCTGGACGCTCGAACGGGCGACCAAACTGGTCGGGACGCGACGGTCACTCGATGCCGGGCTGGAGCTTGCCAGCTCGTACATGGCGGATCGACCGGAGGGAGCGTCGGGATGGCGATGATTGAGCGCGAGCAGTGGCGTCGTGAGGAACGCCACCGACTTGCGGCAGCACTGGCACGCGCCCGGTTCTGGCAGTCGGTTGCGCCGCATAAAATCGGCTTCTGGGACGCCGTCGACGAGACGCTTCTAGCTCACTACCCGGGCTGTCGGTACAAACGCAGGACGACACTCGATGACTTCCGAGAGGAGGATTCATGAGCGACACTTCTGACCCAATTCTCGACAAACTCCCTCCAGAGCGGTTGCTGGACGCCGATCATCTCCAGCCAATCGTCGCCGGCATCAACTGTATGCACTCAATGGAGACGGTCAAGCGGTATCTCGCATACGAGAACAAGCACCAGAACCGGACGCCGATCCAGTCTCGCCTTCGAGAGCGGGCACGGGAAATCCGTCGCGATGAATCGGATGCTGAGGAGCAAGCCGTCGCATAATTTCTGTGCCCCAGCGGGGTGAGGGGCGTCCCACAGAGGACGTGCCGCCAAACCGACTATGTGTGAAAACAAGGCAGACGAGACGGCTGTACAGCAGTGCGACGACCTCGATATCGACCCTGATGCCGTGGATATCGGTGATGGACTGAAAACGACCGAGGGCACGTCTGCACTCGCCGTCGTCGGTGTTGACGCCGAAAACAAGCGCGTGAAGGTGTACTCCCCGTCCGGCGAGCTGACGGTCGATCGCTGGGTGAGCATGGACCTGTTCAGCGTCCACTCCCCGAACGAGGACATCCAAACCGACGCCGACCGCGAAGCGTGGCTGAACGAGACGCTGCCGAAGAAGGCTACGCATATCGACGGCAACGTGTACCCACTCAGGTATGCCATCGACGAGAACGGGAACGTAATCGCGGAATAATCGAGGAGTCGTACCACCCTCTCTTTCGCTCACTCTCACGGTCACGGTTCCCGAGCGCTTGCGCTCGGGGGACACGCTCCACCTTGGACCGGCAGGCCGGTCCGGCGGTCCCGCTTCTGGAGGCAGGTAAGGCTCATCGCGATGAATCGGATGGCCGGGAACGAGCCGCCGTGTATTTTCTGCGCCCCAACGGGGTGGCGGGCGTCCCACTGAGGGCGTGCCGCATACCGATTATGAGTGTAAACAAGACAGACAAGACGGCTGCACAGCAGTACGACAACTATCCCGATCCCGACGCCATCGTTCACTTTGGCGATGTCTCGGAGGAACTGGTCGAGTTGGTCGAGGAAACGGTGGAAACCTCCGACTTCCTGTCGACCTCTCGCGACGACCTGCCGGAAACGACGCTGCTCGTTGAGGCGGTCGAAAATGAGTGACGACCAGCTGTTCATCGTGGTTGAGGGTGTCGGGCCAGCAGATTTTCCTCAGTCACAGTGACTCGACCTCTTTGAAGTCGTCGTCGATACGTCTTACAGGCCTATACAGGAGAGGAAACGAGATTTCCGCCGGTATGCTGCCGATTCCGCTTAAGTACGGGTTGGAACCTCGAACGTCATGCTTGGCGGAAGTCCGATGGCTGGATTCCACGTCTTTCAGAGTCTGGAGGAGGTCAATCTCAGACAATTGTTTCGTAATATCATTATAATATTATTATCTATTTATACTTACCTTTTATGTGTAAGAAGAAAGATGTATATACGGCTATATTCATATACATATCAATATGACAGAGATAATTTTTGACGCCTCCTACCCGGGCGGCCGCGACCCGCCTGATCTCGGTGGGTTCGAGCACAAGGACGGTGAGTGGCGCTTGAGGCTTGATGGGTACGAGCGATTTATCCAGGATGTCACGGGAGTGGCGGTTGATGATAACATCTCGCCGCGGGAATTGAAAACCATACAAAGCCGGATTGAAGGCTGTGTTGCGACTTACAAGCGTAGTGGCGGATGCATGTGTGACGAGTTTGAGAGCTACGAGCACGTCGATTCGTTGGAGACCGTTCAGGAGCTATCCCGGTTCTTCAGAGTCCTCGTGGCGACCCGTATAGAGGACTCACTCCCCACGTGATGTTCGGGTTGGTTCATCCGGCAACCGAACAACGCGTTTCGACTCTCGTGGTAATGAGTTTCACTCTCCGTGTGGAGATCCATATAGCGAGCGCGACACGGAGAATTCAAACCTGTGAGGTGGGTTCGCCCGGTGGTTGACAACAGCGATACATACTACTATATACTCATCATATAACTGATTAAATACGCAATCCTGTACGTTCCGGTATCTGTAGTCGGATCACAATCAAACGTACCATGCCATCGAGGTTCACGCTCAACCCGACAATCGACGCCACACATCACCAGTTGGATAGCACTGACTGGGACAATATATACATCACCGGAGATGTCCACGGGTGCTACCAGGCGCTTTGTCGGTTACTCGATAGGCTCGATCCGAGCCCCGGTGACCTCGTCGTATTCGTCGGCGACCTCGTCATGAAAGGACCGGACAGCAAAGCCGTCCTCGATCTCGTCAGTAACACACCGAACTTCTATTCCGTTCGCGGAAACAACGAGCAGGAACTGATTGACGGCCGCGAATCGATCGATAGCCTCACAGAAACCGACCTGGCGTATCTCGAATCGCTTCCCGTCGTTATTTCCTGGGACGACGTCGTTGTGGTTCACGGTGGTATTGACCATCGGAAGCCGGTCGTCGAACACACACTTGATGAACTGTTGAACACTCGTTCGCTTGTCCCCAACGGGAGCTACGACCGCCCGTACTGGTTCGAAGCGCGTCAAGAGTTGCCGCGGGTGTTTTTTGGACACACCGTTCTTGCTGAGCCGTTCGATAGTGAATACGCGGTAGGGCTTGATACGGGCTGTGTGCACGGTGGCCAGTTGACAGCGTACGATTACCGAGCTGAGAAATTCATATCTGTCGAGCCAGCCGAGACGCACGTCCAGCGGCCGGCTGATAGCATCGCTGAACCACACGATCAACACTCACACCTCTAACATGGATACCGACTCGCCGCTCGATATCTCGCCGTATGAGCCGCCAAATGTTGATTTAGAGGATACAGACCTCTATCTGAATCGGGAACTCAGTATGCTCGCGTACCAGCGACGAGTGCTTCATGAGGCGCTGGATAACCGGAATCCGTTGCTCGAACGAGTCCGGTTTTTGTCCATATTCACACGTAATATCGACGAGTTCGTGATGAAGCGTATCGGAGGACTCAAACAGCAGATCGATGCAGGTATCGAAGGGACGACAGTTGATGGACGAACAGCTGTCGAGCAGTGGAAAGAAATCCACGACCAACTGCAGCCGATGCTGAAAAAACAGGCGAAGTGTTATCAAAAAAAGGTCCGTCCAGCGCTGGCCAACGAGGGCATTGAAGTAGTCGATTACGCCGAGTTGAGTGCAGCAGAACAGTCTCAGGTCCGGGACTACTTCGAGGAGTCGGTCAAACCGGCGCTGACACCATTATCTTTTGATCCGGCCCATCCGTTCCCGTTCATTTCGAACCGGTCGCTGTCCCTCGCCGTCCTCACGGAGCAGTCAAACGAGAATGAGCCGACGTTCACTCGGATCAAGATTCCGCCCAACAGGCCGCGGTTGATAGACGTCGACAGCGGGACGCGGTACGTGCTGGTTGAAGACGTTATCCGCAACAATCTTGACCTCCTGTTGCCGAACATCGAGATACTCGATACGGCACTGTTCCGCCTCACACGCAACGCCGAGGTGCACCGGAACGAGGAGGTCGCTGAGGACCTCATCGATATGATTGAGGATGTTCTCGAACAACGCCGGTTTGCCAGCGTTGTTCGGATGGAAATCGAACCCGACGCTGACAGTCGGATTCAGGAGACGCTGCAAGAGCAACTGAAGCTTGACGACCGTGAGATATACGCTCTGAATGCTCCAATCGATTATCGGGACTTCAAGACGCTGACTGATATAGACCGGCCGGAACTCAAGCGCGAGCCGTGGACGCCACAGCCACATCCACGGCTGGAGCAGGGCCAACAATCTCCATTCGACGAAGCAGAGCAAGAGACGACCAATCAAACTGTTTTCGACCACATCTACGACGATGACATCTTGCTCCATCATCCGTACCACGACTTCGACAGGACGGTCCAGCGGTTCTTGACCGAAGCAGCGAACGACCCTGACGTGCTGGCGGTGAAGGCAGCTATCTACAGAACTGCAAGCGACTCGCAGGTCATCGAGTCGCTCATCGAGGCCGCGGAGAACGGTAAACAGGTCGCGGTAATGGTCGAACTGAAAGCTCGCTTCGACGAGCAGAACAATCTTCAGTGGGTCCGACGTCTGGAGGAAAACGGCATCCACGTCGCGTACGGGACAATCGGATTGAAAACCCACACGAAAACTGCGCTCGTGGTCCGCGAGGAGGGTAACGATGTTAACCTGTACTCACACGTCGGGACTGGGAACTACCACTCTGAGACTGCAAAGGGGTACGTCGACCTTGGGCTGTTGACCGCCGACAGAGATATTGGGCAGGACTTGGTGACACTGTTTAATTCATTTACCGGGCCGGGTCTAGATAACCAGTTCCGGAAACTGTTGGTCGCGCCGGTGACGATGCGCCAGGAGTTTACCCGATACATTCGTCGCGAGGCCCAGCACGCACAGGCCGGGCGTCCGGCACGGATTGTGGCAAAAGTCAATGGCCTCGAAGACCCAGTAATAGTCGAAGAACTGTACCGGGCGGCAATGGCCGGGGTCGAGATCGACCTCATCGTCCGCGATATCTGTCGTCTCCGGCCCGGAATCGACGGTATTAGTGAGAATATCTCGGTTCACTCTGTTGTGGGTCGATTTCTTGAACACTCCCGCATCTTCTATTTCGAGAACGGTGCACAGGCGAACGACTCCGAAGAGACGGGTCCACAGGGCCATGGTGGGCAACCCGAATATTATATTGGCAGTGCTGATTGGATGACCCGGAATCTCGACAGCCGAGTTGAGGCAGTGACGCCCGTTGAGGACCCGGTGATTCGGCAACAGCTGAAATTCATTCTCGATCTCATACTCTCTGACAACCGTAAACGCTGGACGATGAATCCTGATGGGAGCTACGACCAGCAGTACCCTGCCGACAGCGAGAGGGTAGTCGATACGCAGTCAGTTCTGATGAGCGAGACGAGACGGGCAGCAACGGACGATGACATCACTACGGGTGTCGCGACGGATTTTCCTGTGGAGAGTAATATTCTTGTTCAGGCTAATACTGATGAGGGCGCCGCGGAGATATCCGAAGATCAAGACACTCAGTCAACTCTGAATCAGCAAACAAGCGATGGGGGGACGGTTACGGGGGATCCGCTTCATCGCCATCCAGAGAAGTGGTACCGGCCTGACAGCAACATCTACGAGTTTACTGTTCGAACCCCGGAGGGTGGTCGCCGTTACCTGAAGACGAGAGGGGGCGCTGAAGCGGCACTCCGGAGACTATATGGCAAAAAGACGGACGAAAACTGATCCAAACGGCCAGGAGGGACACCGCTACATACATAGAACACAATAGCCATCATAGCAGCGTATTTTTTCTGCAAACATTATTACCCCGTATGGTTGCACTGGGAGTACTCCAATGCCCCGTTTGTGAGAAAGTATGCTTTTATCAACAAAAGGCAACCACCACACGGGACCGGTTGAAAGAGTTAGCATCAGACCATCTCTCGTCTCATAGGCTTGATGAGAGTAAACAGGGCATCTATCGGGTCATGATGGCTGATAAAACTGGAGACATTCAACTAAGTGATGCCAACGACACCCCGACCAGAGAGTGGATACCACCGACGGATGGCCTCCCTCAGCAGGCACGAAGCGAACTATAACTACGCTAGTGAAGATGGAATATATATTCGACAATACCATTCTCTATCCCTATTAGAAATGCACTTGAAGTCCAATAGCTATCGTAATTACAATGACTCACTTGTTTTCTGAGACTGTCGCGGCACAAACCAAGCAAATCGACCCGGCCGCCTGGGACCAATTGTATATTATTGGCGATGTCCACGGCTGTCGCTCCACTCTTGAGCGTCTCTTGACAGAACTTGGGCCGACATCCGAAGACCTTGTTTTGTTTGTCGGTGATCTTGTACGGAAGGGCCCGGACAGTGCGGGAGTAGTCGATCTCGTCCGGTCGCGTCCGAATTTCTTGTCTGTCCGCGGCAATAACGAAGAAAAGCTCCTCCGGGGCGAGAAAGACCTTGCCACACTCGACGATGATGACCTAGAATATTTGGCATCGCTCCCAGTCGCCATTACTTGGGATGAGGGAATTGTCATCCACGGGGGCATTGACCCGTCCCGACCGCTGGCTGCACACTCGGCAACGGACCTCCAGAACATTGCCGAAGTAAACGACGGCTTCTGGTGGGAGTCCTATACCGGTTCTCGTCGGGTCTTTTTCGGCCACAAACCGTTAGCTGACCCAGTCGTTGGATCACACGCCCTGGGTCTTGACACCGGTTGTGTGTACGGCAATGTATTGACTGCATACGAGTACGCTGCAGACCGGTTAATCAGCGTTGCCCCCGAACAGACCTACGAGAACCGTGCAGAGCACAAGTGGGTCCACCCAACCGGGGCGACACCTGTCGGAGACAGTAGCCAGTCTACACCTGCGGTCTTTGCCGACTGAGACTGAGAAGGTATCATTCGACGCCGTTGAGTGACACTCTGCCGTTGAGCAGTTCGCCGCTCTTTCGTCTGCTTCCACATCTGGAATTATTTGAACAAGCAACAAGAAAAGCGGAACATGGTGTTTGGACGGAGCTTTTTATTTCCACAAAAAAGTCGTTCTTGATATGGAGTACACGCTGCAACCCGACGAACGAGTCTCTGAGGGTATCAAGCGAATAATCGATGGCAAGGTCGAACGGGGTATCGAACACATCGACGGCGATATGGATCGTCACGAGACCGTCCACGAGGTTCGGAAACGGTGCAAAGAGGTGCGTGCGGCGGTCAGGCTCGTTCGACCTGTCCTTCCGACCTACAGCGCTGAGAACGCCCATTATCGTGATGCCGGACGGCGTATCTCCGATATTCGGGACGCGCAAGCGGCCATCGAGACCTTTGACGACCACGTTCAGCCAATGGCGGCCGATCACGGATCACTGACTGATGAGACGTTGGCTGACCTTCGGGGGATCCTAGTCGACCGCCGTGAGCAAGTCGCGGCCGAGCAGGACCTCGACGCCCGACTGGCAGAAGTCCGAGCTGACCTCGTAGAAGGTCGAGAACGGGTGGATACGCTTCCCATCGCAACCGAGGGGTACGACGCGGTCGCCGGCGGGCTCAGAAAGTCGTACAAGCGCGCTCGGAATCGGATGGATGACGCCTACGATGACCCGGAGTTCGAGCGGTTTCACGAATGGCGCAAGCGGATCAAGTACCACCGATATCACTGTCGGTTGCTCCGCCGGGTGTGGGTGGGCCCGATGAAAGCTCGCCGTAACGAACTCAAGACCCTCTCGGACATCATCGGTGACGAAAATGACCTCGCGGAGTTCAGTATCATGATGCACGAGGAGGAACTGTTCGACGGGACGACGCGATCGACACTTGAAGAACTCATCACTGGCCGGCGCTCTGAATTACATCGCCAAGGGCGCGCACTCGGTGAACGGTTGTTTGCCGAGCATCCTGACGAACTCGTTGACCGGATTGGGAGCTATTGGGACGCGGCCCAGGAGTACGATCCTGATCCCTGATTCGGAGCCGACAATTGCCGATTACAGGCGGAACAGGATGATTTCTCGGGGTCGTCGGGAAATCTGAATTTCCACACTCACGGTATTCTGTTAGGAGCCATTCCGTCACATACTCATCGGTCAATACGGCCTCTTTTCGGCTGGATCGACGGCGGGCGACGCCGACCCGATGACGCCGGCCCCGGTTCCCACTGGCTCAGGGGACGTGAGGGGGACAGTTCCGACCAGCGACGGGGCGGTCGACGTGGACCGACTGCTCGACCGCTGGACGTTGATCGATCAGTCGTCCCCTGTTGACTCTGCTCCTGTGCGGTCCTCGACCGCCACCTCGAACACGTCAGCCCCGTTGTCGATAGTGAACGTTTCCAGCAACTGCCCGAGGTCGGTGGCACGGTCGGAGAGTTGCGCGACGGAGGATTCGACGTCGTCGACGGCCACGACCTGCTCAGTCGCCGCGTCGGCGACGGTGGCCGCTTCGACAGCCGTGTCGTCGCTAATGTCGCCAACTGTCTCGACCATCGAGACGACCTCCTGTGTCGACTCGGCCTGCTCATCGGTCGCACGGTCGATCTCTCGCATCCCGCTGGTCGCGTCCTCGATATCGCCGACGATGTTGTCGAACGCATTGAGGGCGTCGCTGACGGTCTCGGTTCCAGTGTCGACCTTCGACTGGGTGGCATGCATCTCGTCGACGGTGCGCTCGACCTGCTGACGCATCTCGTCGATAGCGGTTTCGATGTCAGCAGTCGCTGCCACCGTCTCGTCGGCGAGCGCCTTCACCTCGTCGGCGACGACGGCAAAACCGTCGCCATCGCCTCCGTTCTCGGCACGGGCGGCCTCGATGTTGGCGTTCAACGCAAGCATCGTCGTCTGGTCGGCGATATCGGTGATGAGGTTGGTGACGGACTCGATCTCTCCCATCAGCGCGTCCAGTTCTTCGACTTGTGCGACGGTCTCGTCGGTCGACCGCTCGATATCGTCGAGAGCCGTCGCCGCCCGCTTGGCGGCCGTTCGCCCGCTCTGTGACCGACTGAGGGCTTCATCAGCCCGATTCCTGACTGTGTCGGCGGCGGTAGACACCTCTTCGACGGTCGCCGAGAGGTCCTCCAGCTCCTTCCAGACGGTTTCGAGTTTCTCCGACTGTGTCTCTGCCCCGTCGGCCATCTCTGCGGCCGAGGATTTCACGCTGGTGCTGCGGTCCTGAACCGCGTCGACGTTCTCCGAGACCGTCTCGCTCGCGGTGTCGACGGCCTCGCTGAACGACCGGACCTCGCGGATGGTGTCTTCCCACTCGTCGAGCAGGTCGTTGTAGGCTGTTGCGATCCGGGCCATCGACTCGGCGTCCGTGTCGGACGACATCCGCGCCGTCAGGTCCCCATCGGCACAGGCGGCCATGACCTCGGCGTAGTCCTTGGCGCGGTTCTGGAGGCTCTCGCTGAGTTCCTCTGCGGCCTCACGAGCCGCTTCGGCCTCTCTTTTCGCCGATTCAGCCTCGTTTCTGGCGGATTCGGCATTTTCTCTGGCCGCCTCCGCGTCAGCGATTTGCTCGCGGAGCGACTGCCTCATCTCGTCGAAGGCGTCGAACAGCCGGCCGATCTCGTCGGACCGGGATGTTTCGAGCGTCACGTCGAGGCCACCGGCTCGCATCTCGTCGGCTGTCTCGGCGAGCTCCGAGAGGGCTGTCGCCGAGCGCCTGCTCATCGCGATGGTCACGCCGCCGAGGACCACCACTGCGGACACGAGCGTCAGGACAAGGCTGGTGGCGATCTGGTTCCGGAGGGCATAGGCGCTCGACGCCGGCACCTGCGTTACGACTGTCCACCGAACACTATCGAGGCTCGCGTACCCGTATACCGTCTCCGATGACTGGGTAAAGCCATTGGCACCCCCGTTCGTGACCGTAGTGGCGGTCTCCTCTGGCACGCTTTTACCGACGACGGCCGCGCCCTCCGATCCGAGAATCGTCGTCTCGCTGTCGGCCAGCGACCCGCGGAACGATTCGGTGCGGGCGGAGAGGTTCGCCTCGACGACGACGACGTGTTCTGTGTTCTGTGGTGCGGAGCTGACGAATGCCAGAACGCTATCGTTTGTCACCGGCGACCGGTAGGGCTCCGCCGGAACGACAACACTCCCCGGCGTGTCGGTCTCGTCGTCGATGGCTGTCATTTCCGACCCCCACGGAACGCCGAGGGATGCCAGTGTCTCCCCGCTGACGCCGCTTGCGGTGCTAGCTTCTACCGTGCCGTCGGAAGCTTGGACGTAGTGGACGGCCACGAACTCGGACGTGAGGTCGTCCGATTCGAGCAAGAGGTAGTCCCTGATGACGCCCGGTTGCCCGTTCTGGAACTCCTTGACCGACGAGAGCGTGCGGGTCTGCCGCCGGAAGCCGTCAACCCAGTTGTCGAGGCCGTCAGCCTGTAATTCGGCGGTCGAGACGACCTGTGCCTCTACGCGCTGGTCAAGCGTTCGCGTCGTATCAGTGTAGAACACCGCTCCGATTCCTCCGGCAACCAGGACCGCCACCAGCACCGCGGCCACGAACTTCCGGACGAAGCTCCCTCGCACAGCGGCCGGGACGAGGTGGGCGACTCGGGGACGGAAATCTCGGCTCACCATTCGTTCGGCGATTTCCAGTTATCGTACAAAAAACTACGAGATATATAGAAGTACTGACAAAGGTATATACGAACAATCTGGATAAATTCCGGCAATAGAACGTCTAATAGGCTGTCTCCAGAACCACCTGTCTGATAATCCGACATCGATATCCATCCGCCCATTATCAAGTTCAATATTTCAGTGTGATACGGCTCAATTGAATCTACAGACAGTGCCGGGACAGGTCGTTAGAATCACGAGTATGAAGCGGGAGAGTGATGTTATGTCCAGCACCCTCTTCCGCTTCATGAAGCAGGTGGCTTCACTCGCTCAAAAGCTTACTGACGCTGTGCTGATGGAACTGAGTGATCCAGTCGGCAACGGGTTTGCTGGCTGGAAGCACGCAGTCTTGGTCTATCTGCGTGAACGTATGAGCGCGGAATACAAGGAAATTATCGACTGGGCCGAAGAGATGGAGCGTGTTCGAGCGGTATTGAACCTTCAGCGCGTGGAGTTCCCCGCGCATTCGACGCTGTTTGACATCCTCCCAGCGTTAAACAGTAGTTGCCGAATCAGATTCACATCGAAGCAGCTAGGGCGGTGTTTGCTCCAGAATCGCAGCGAGTGTGACTCTTCTCCCAGCTGTGAGGCTCGGAGCCAGCGAGGGAACGCCGCCGGCGGGACGCCGCCAGGCTTCACACCGCATCCAAGCAGACGCTTCCTCTAACCTGATGTGATCGACTGAAGCTGAGTGAGCAAGAAAGAGTTGATCACTAGAACGCCTACGCCAGCGGCATACTTGCCGTCCACAGCGGTAGTTACTGGTCTGACGGACTTGCTTCTGGAGGGAAATAGAAAGAGACAGTATTACCGGAATTAGTCCGATCAAATGTAATTTCGCCACCAAGGGATTCGACACACCACTTCATTACAAACAGTCCAACCCCGGTGCCATGTGAAACATCCGTATTTTCTATCGATTCATCGAGCGCATTCAGCTCAATGTCTGGGATAGGAGGGCACGAATCACTGATACTGACTTCGACCCGACCGGTATTCGGTGATTCGCCAACAGTTATCGTGACTGATGGGGCTGTACTGTTGCTGTGGACGATGCCATTCTCAATAGCGTGCCTCAGTGCCTGATTGAATGCCGAATCAATACTGAACCACATCTCTGTCTGTTTCTCAACAGTGAGCTTCGCGGTGGGGTACTTATCAGATAATTTTTCAACAGTCTCCGTGACGGCATCGAAGGTATTCCTGCGGACCCGCTTGGTTTGGGCTGGCGTTGTCGCACGTTCGATCTCTCTCACAGAGTCCGTTATCCGATCGATGTCATTCGTCTTCTCTTCAATTTTCTCTGTATGTTTTCTGATGTGATCAGTATCAACCTCTGACTGTATTTGCTGTGCCCGCCCAGCGATGACAGTCAAGTCGTTTCGGAGGTTATGACGCATAATACGGGAGAGTAAGCTTACTCTGCGGCTAGTGTTTGTGTATTCGGTAATATCCCGTATCTCGGCGAGGGCGAACGGTTCCCCATCAATAATAAGTTGTGAGAGATCAATCTGGGTCCAGATTAGCCTCCCGTCTTGTCGTTTAATCCGCCACTTGAAACGCTGGGGCTGACCATCGATTGCCAGTTGGATCTGTTGAACGACATCGTCTCTGGAAAACGCATACGTATTTGCACTGTATGCTTCAACGCTCATCTTACGGAGAGCTTCCGTAGAGTACCCGAACATTGACTCCAGACTCTCGTTGGCATCAACGATCGTCCCCGACTCAGGGTCAAACAGTGCAATCCCGATACGGAGTTGTTCAAACTGCTTCGGGAGCCGAGTGGGTACCTGAGAGGCCATGGTTACCCATGTCTAATTAAGCGGTATCATTGTTCCTATGAAATATATATAGTCTGCACCGACCACTCTTGTCCGAGAAGAGAATCACGCTTTAACCAGCTCTAGTCACCGAATTTTCTGCGCCCCAGCGGGGTGAGGGGCGTCCCACAGAGGGCGTGCCGCCTGTCATTCATGGCTACTACAGAATCCCGTAGCGACGCCAGCAGCATCGACGAGAGCGAACTGGAGGAGGCTAACCCGAACAACCGGACCGTTCGGGCGCTGACCGAAGTCATGACCGTGTTAGACTCAATTGGTCGGGCACGAAACGCCGACGACCTCTTCCTGGTCAACTCTGGCTCCGGTTCAGAGTACCTTGTCGACACTCGAACAGGGAGTTGTGAGTGCAAGTGGAAGCAGTACAACCCCGACAAAGAGTGCAAGCACCAGAAGCGAGTCGCCTTCGCCACCGGCGAGCGACCTATCCCGCAGTGGGCTGACGACGACGCCCTAGACGACCAGTTCGGATTGCACGTCGACGGCGAACCCCGCAAAGCAGTCGCTGACGGCGGAGTCATGCAGGTTCGGTTCAACGACGGCGGCGTCACGGATCCCAAAGATGACCCCTTGGCCGTCACCTCCGAGGATGAACCACGCACGAAACGAGCGAAGCAGGAAGATATCGACGTTTCCTTCCTCGCAAAGCCCGGTCGATACGAGGTCCACTCAGCGTCGGATAGCCGGTACGAGGTGGATGTGCTTGAGGAGACGTGCAGTTGTCCCGATGTCGCCGAGCGATGCAAACACCGTCGCCGGGTCGAGATCGAGATCGAAGCCAAGCGAGTCCCTCGCCCGGATGGAAAACTGCCAGACGCCTAACCGGGGGCCGCAGTGTGTTTTCTGCCCCTCCGGTCAGGTGAGAGGATGTCTCGAAATATGTCTTCACAAACCGTCCAGACGGCGTTGTCTGCAGCTACGCCGGGTTGTCCCGAGTGTGGCGGCACGCTCGATACCAGCGGGCGAGAAACGCACTGTGAGAACTGTGGCCTGGTGACCGAGCAAGACCAGATCGACCGCAGGCCAGCATGGCGGACGTACGACAAGGAGGAACAGCAGCGGACGGGCGCACCCCGGACGGCCACTCGACATGATCGAGGCTTGTCGACGAACATCGGAAGCGTCGATAGTGCAGACATCTCTCCGAGACGGCGTCGACGGCTTGCTCGCCAGCGACGACTCCACGGCCGGTCGAAGTTCACCAGCAAGCGCGACCGGAATCTCGCTCACGGGCTCGGTGAAATCCGACGCATCGCGAGTGCGCTGTCTGAGAGCAAGGCGGTGAAAGAGCAGGCAGCCACGTTCTTCAGGGAAGCCCAAGACAAGGACCTCCTGATCGGACGGTCGATTGAGGGCGGTGCAGCGGCCGCTGTATACGCTGCCTGCCGATGCAACGGCCTCGTGACGATGGAGACGGTAGCCGACGTTGCCCGGTGTTCTGCATCGCATATCTGGAACTGCTACCGGACGTTCTTGGTGGAACTTGACCTCCCGATTCCAGTGTCGCTTCCGGTGGACTGGGTGGCACGGATTTGTTCAGACCTTCCATTCAACGTTTCCCCGGAGATTCGCCAGCGGGCGCTCGAACTTGCAGAGCAGGCGACCGAGTCCACTGAGGTCAACGGGCGACCAGACGGTATCGCAGCCGGCGCTCTGTATCTCGCCGGGAAAGAGTCAGACATCCGGCTCACGCAGGCGACGATCTGCGAGCCGCTGGATGTGCATATTACGACGGCCCGGCAGTGGTTCCAAGAGATCGAGGAGTATATCGTTGCGTGAGCGCTCGCGACCGTTGTTTTGCGTGCCCCGGCGAGGGTGCAGGGCGAGCCAGCAAGCACGTCCTGAGAGAGACATATGTCAGTTACTGATACTCCAGAATCGGCGGCACAGCACGACTCTTCAAGTGTTTTTGCGTCGGTCCCAGCGCCACGGTCGCCAACGAAAGTCGCATCGTTTGTCGAACGAGTCCTCGTCGAACTTCGCCACGAAGCGGTGGCTGCTCGGTACGTGACTGATCTAGACCAAGCCGGAGCGAAGACGATCTGGTGTCGGGTCGAGCACACGCCGTTGGACGTCGACGCAGAGTACGTCCAGATTCGAGACGATCCGCGGTTAGGCGTTGGCGTCGAGCCGTGTTCGCAGGCGACGGTTCGAGAACGACTGTGCCAGTGTCTTGACCACGACCGGACTGGGCGCGTCGACGTTCGGCCGCTGGCCGACGTTTCGATGGGCGATGGCTGATGAGACGATACCACTGCTCGACAGCGCAGCTGTACGTCTCAGAATAGGTGAAGAATTATACTACACCAGCGTATAGCATTCGTATATGTCTGATACAGACAGCGATACTGGAAACGGTGGTCCAGAGATGGTACAAATAAACCTCCGATTGAGCAAATCGTTTCTTGAAGACATCGATGCAACGTGGCAAGAAGAAGGATTCAACTCACGGAGTGAGTTCCTTCGCCACGTCGCTCGGGATGCAGTGAAGCACCCCGCATTTAGTCGGAGTGGGTGGAAACAGATTGCCGCGAGCGAGCACGATCTTCGGGCGGATAATGCTGAACTGGTTTCGCGTGAAGACGTCCGTGCGATGATGGATCAAGACGGTAATGACGAGTGACGCTGAGTGGACGTGGAAGTTCACTGAGCGTGCGACTGAGCAGTTTGGTGATCTCGATACGCACGTTCAGGATCGAATCGTTTCGAAACTAGACGAGGTTGTCGACTCAACATGGCGCGAGCCCAAGGACTTCCTAGAACCACTGACTGGCGGGCCGTTCTGGAAACTCCGCGTTGGAACGTACCGCCTTGCATGTGTGCTTGCACATGATGCCTCAGTGCTTGAAATCCACAGAATCGAACACCGGAGTGGTGCTTACACGGCTGACGACGACTGACCGTCGCTTGTTCGCTTTGGAAGGTCAAGATCACCGAGGGCAGCGTGCTGGCGAAGGACACAGAGATGTGGGCAGACGGTCGTCGCCTGGAAGACTTCGCAGCTGCACCAGCCAGCGTGGGTCCCGTTGGGATGCTCGGCCAGCGAGCAATTAACCGGACAGTCGTCGTCGACGGAGACAAGAAACAGGTCCGGACGACCACCCTCCGTTACGTCGACACTGGCATCGAGAGCAGCGTTCCACGTTGCTGACCGGTCGTCACGAATCCGCCGGAAGTCGAGATCACGGGTGCCGCTGGGCTGGCGGGATATCCACTGGTCTGGGGGCGAACACTCGCTAGTCGTGGTGGGGGACTCGGCTGTTTTCATGATGAGTCCTCGTACTAACACGTATATTCTCAAACAGCAAGAACGTTGCTATAGAGGCGATATAGAGCGTATTTTGTGTTTCTCTAGTGGCTGAGAGAATCCAACAATGAGTAGTGGATACCGACGAGGGAACACCGGGCCGAAAAAGTTGAAGTGGCGCTGGAAAGATGAGACTGACAATCGGTCGCTGCCCCAATCGTGGGCCGACAACGGTCGCACAGAATCTCCCGAGGAGAACGAAGTGCAGTTGTACGCAATCCAGTGCCGGGCTGGGCTCTTACTTGAGTGGCTGGTCAATACACGAACTGGAAAGCTACTCAGGGGCCCGCTGAGCGAGAAGCCGGGAATTCGTGTTCTGTACGTCACCGCTGGTGGTGAGTATGCAGTCCTGAAAGAGTCCGAAGCCCGCGAAATTGACGATAGTTGGAAGCCACCCAAGCAGTTCGCCAGTATCATCGCGAAGGACATAGAGGGGGCTGATCCTGTTCCAGACTCCAGCCAGGACTACTACCGACGCTTGGTCGAAGACCTATACGACCCGTCGTAGCTGTTGTGAATACGGGCTCTTCATCCGTGAAAGCAATTGAAACGACCGCTCAGTATGCGTGTAGACGTATCGATGTGTTCAGTATGAACCCGGCAAAATCATTAATAGTACTACTAACGTATTACGGACGTATGTCTGAAGCAACCACAGGAGGAGACGAGGAGGATAAAATCGTCACAGTGAATTTCAAAGCCACAGAGTCATTCCTCGACGAAATCGACAAGACGTGGCAAGGACGCGGTTTCAACAGCCGGAGCGAGTTTATTCGTTACACACTCCGAGATGCTGTCGAGTTCCCGACGTTCGACCGCGACGAACTTATCGCACTCCTCGCTGCTGAGGAAGAAAGTCGTGAAGGAAAAACGATGGACGCCGAAGAAGCGCGTGAGAGGTTTGGAACAAGCGATGAGTGATGACGAGTGGACGTGGGAACTCTCTTCCACGGCACAGGATGATCTTAACTCACTCTCACCAGAGGTACAGGACCGAATCCTCGATAAACTCACTGAGATCGTCACCTCGCCGTGGCGCGACCCGCCAGAGTACGGCGAACCACTTCAGAACAGCCCACACAAGAAAATTCGAATCGGACAGTTCCGTCTCTCCGTGACGTTTCGGCAAGAAGAACAGTTGCTTGTTGTCGCCAGGATCAAACGCCGTGGTGGCGCATATACGGCTGACGACGACTGAACAGGCTCTATATTCACTCGGTCCCTATCCTGACTCGATCACTTGGCAAATAGAACTCTCAAAGTGACGCTCTCCAGCAGGCCAGATTTTGTGACTCTCTGGTGGCCGAGAGAGCATGGCTTCGCCACAGATCGACGTCGACGAGATTGTTGCAACGCTTGAGCAAATACGCCAGCGCGGGCACAGCTCGCACACGGTCTTCAGAGACTGGGTCAACCTCATGCTGTTCGCACTGCAGGACCGAGACGATCCGTATCTAGAGATTGTCGACGACTATCGCGAGCGCGGCGACATGGATCACCCACACGGGCAGCGGTCGGTCGACCTCTTCGCTAAGGTGTTCGGCCAGCTCCAAGAACGGATGGCGGCTACCAACGCTGACGTTCTGGGTGCTGTCTACGAGGAATACGGGATGTCCAGCGATGCGTTCGGCCAGCACTTCACGCCCCACTCTGTTTGCGAGACAATGGCTGAAATCGCCGGCATCGGAGACGCGAGTGATATCGAGGACCGACAGACGGTCCTTGACCCGGCCTGTGGGAGCGGTCGGACGCTACTGGTCGCCGGTCGAAAGCAGCCAGACGCGCTGTTTGTCGGGCAAGACAAGGACCCACTGTGTGCCCGAATGACGGCGCTGAACTGCTGTTTCCTGAATCTGGATGCCTACGTTATCCAGGGCGACTCACTGACTGTCGAGTTCCAGCGAGCGTGGCAGACGTCGTACTCTTCGCTGGGTGGGAGCGTTCGCGAACTCGACGATGAGGGGGTGTCCGAACTTCACGAGTGGGTGACCGACGCCTTCGAGAACACGGTCGAGGCGGAGAACCAGCCCAGTCCAACGCAGGGGACAGACACGGGCGCGGAAGACCAAGCATCTCCTGTTGCGACGTCTGTCCCAAGTGAGCAGGCCAGTCTGGATGCGTTCGAGGGCAGCGATTGACGGCTGTTTTGTGTGCCCCAGTCGGGTGCGGGGCGTTCCAGTGAGAGCGTCCCGAGAAGACCCATGTCAAGTGAACCAGATGTAGAGCCAGACACGGCTCCAGACTCAGTCGAAAAGGTCGAACGAACGGACTTTGGATGCAGTATGGAAGCACGGTTGGATCGAGGCACTGACACTCGCGATCAAGACAGAGTGACCATCAAGTCGAAGGGTGAGACTGCTGCGGAGACGATTGCAGAGTTCTACAAGCTCTTGGAAGAGTACGAGCAGGAGATCGGTGGCCGGCTTCGGGATGTTCAGCCAGGGGAAGACGAGGCAGGCGAGTAAGACGGGGATTGACAACCATTTAACATCAGATTTCAGCCGCTTTCGAGACCGGTCCTAGCCATCAATGCGTCTGGATTTTGGTCAATTTCAGTAAACTTAATGGCGCAAAGTTGTTAGTTATCCTAAGATGTTTGACCTCACCGGTTTTCAGCGTGATTTACTGTACGTGGTGTGCGGTCTAGACGGCCCACATGGCCTCGCGATCAAAGAGGAGATGGAGGAATACTACGAGGGAGAAATCCATCACGGGAGGCTATACCCGAACCTTGACACACTTGTCGACAAAGGGCTCGTTGAGAAGGCACAAAAAGACAGACGGACCAACATCTACTCAATCACGCGACGTGGCGAACGAGAGATAGCTGCTCGAAACGAGTGGGAACAACAATACAGAGCGGGTGAGCCTTCTGGATGACTTCCGACTCTGAATGGCCACGCCGCAGTCAAGATTGAGAACGTGGTTCACGCGGTCGTCTCAAAATACGATGAACAGGGTTATAAGGGGTAATTTACAGAGTGTGGCACCAGATTGGAAGACTTTCCAGACGGCGAAATCATCCGCGGTGATCGCAAGGAGGAGAGGGTGTGTGACGTACTCTATGACACGCTAGTATTAGACTAGTCTGCAGTCGCACCCCTCGTTGCCGCTGTAAACAATCGAGAACAGTTGCCTGTCTCTTATTTTTATGCGAGGTCATGTTTGTACACCCCTCATTGCCGCTGTAAGTGAATAGGTAAAGCAGCCACAGCGTGTTACCATATCAAGTTGATAACTCCGCGTAGCCACTAAATTAGGACAGGCATCATCAGTTTTATTATGATCTATGCTGTTTGGTACCATACCACGCTTTAGCGTACTAAAATAACGACGCTTTAGCGTCGGTAGCGTGAAATACCGGTTTTCACCCCTTCTACACAGGATCTGTTCAAGCGCGTGTAGATAGCGTGTAAGTATGCTATCACTCATTATTGTGCCCGCTTTCATCTGGAAACTCATCTCAACTGTTACAGCGGCAACACGGGGTGTGGGAGTACTACTACCTTCTAAATTCATACAGTATTCTGGAGTAGAATATCACCAATAGATGAGGACTGAGCGACTGATATACGACTTTTCAAATATAGCATATCAATCTTACCTGTTTTACAGCGGCAAGGTGGTGGACAATATTAATATGAAGTCCATGAGATTGTGTTGGTATGAATGAGTCTGAGTCGTTCTTCGGCAATCCAGATCCAATCTTTGCTGACAAGGAACTCCTTAGAGTGAGCCACCTTCCGGAGAGTGACCGGATAATCGGACGCGACACTGAACTTCGAAAGCTCGCTAATGCTATCAAAGACGCCCAGCGGGGAGACACCCCGAACAACGTATTGGTTTACGGAAAAACGGGTACGGGCAAAAGCCTGTGTTCAAAGTATATAACTCGCGATCTCACTGAGGCGGCCGCCGACAACGGTGTCAAAATCGGCGTCGCATACGTGGACTGTTTCCAAGAATCAACTGAGACACAGACAGTCCGCACAATTGCTCAAGCACTCAATAGCCCAGAAGAGACAGAAATAACAGTTCCACATACTGGGGTGAGTACCTCGGACTATTACCGCCGTCTCTGGGATATTCTTGATGCACGGCTGGATGTTGGAATCATTATTCTTGACGAAATAGATAAATTAGAAGGTGACAACGTTCTAATGCAACTGTCACGCGCTGCCGAAGCAGGCAAGGTGACAGAAAGTACTCTTGGTGTGATTGGTATCAGTAACAAAATCCGTTACAAAGACTCTCTCAATGAACGAGTTAAATCAAGCCTGTCGGAACGAGACTTCGTTTTCCCACCGTATGATGCGAACCAGCTCCGTGAGATCCTCAAATCTCGTTCCGATGCTTTTCGTGAGGATGTTCTAGATGAAGATGTTATCCCGAAAGTAGCAGCACTCGCGGCGAAGGAACATGGAGACGCGCGCAAGGCAATCGATATCCTCCGATATGCAGGGGAGATTGCCGACGAACACGACGATGATACAGTAAAAATCGAATATGTTGATGAGGCGCATGACCGTGAAGAGCAGGCTAGACTTTCTGAGCTTATTGCCAAGCAGCCAGAACACTCAAAACACCTGTTACAGTCGCTTGCGTTACAAGTACAGGATACGTCAGGTGAGAACCCTCCAATCCCAACGAAAAGCGTCTATTCGGTGTATGAACGCCTTTGTGAGAGCAATGGGGTCGATCCACTGAAAGTGCGACGTGTTCGGGATCTACTCTCTGAACTTGCGTTTCTCTCGCTCGTTGAGCAGGAGCGCAAAGGGCGGGGAAAGGGCAAGGGTGCACACACAGTAAACCAACTTGTTGACGACCCTGAAGTTGTGATTAAAGCGTGCAAGTCAGCGTAAATCGCCCGAGGCCAAGCTCTATTCGCCTTGACCACGAGTGAAAATCGCGAATGTGACTGAACCCGTAATTGTGATCTGGGGTGACAGGCACGGATCGCACTCCAGAGCCCGAACTACTCAGCACCCTTTGCAATAGCTGTATCTTTCACTGCTTTCCAATGATATCGTTCGCTTCATCGCGTGTCCGCTTTGCGGCCTCCTGTGCGTAGCCTTTGTGGGTCGTCTCGATAGACTTGTGTCGGAGTACGTCTTGTGCCAGCTGTGGGTTCTCGCGATAGATCTCCCGCCCGAGGCCACGGCGGGCACCGTGTGGCTTCAGTGGCTCCTCGAACTCGTAGTCGGACCACTCGCAGAGTTTGGCGAGGATATCCCGAGCCGACTGCGTTGTGATCGACGGCGTCGGGTCCAGTGCCTTCGCCGCGTTGTCGAGTCTTGGGAAGACGGCCTCATTCTCGTCGGGCTCTCGGAGTTGCTTCCAGCGCCGGAGTGGACGGATAGCGTCATCGAGGATCGGCGCAGACTCGCGGGAACGGTTCTTGCCGAATACTTGCATTGTACCAGCCTCTAAATCGGCGTGACGCCACCGCAGGCCGTTCCGTTCTTCATCATCAGAGACGGCGACCAGTTCTGCACTACGCGCACCGGAGTAGGCGAGGAGGAAGACGAGTGCCTGGTCACGGTAGGCTGCCGTGCGGTCGACGTCGTCGCTTTCGCCGGCGTCGTCGACGCGGGCGGTCGCAGTAGCGCAGATAGCATCGCGGTCGCGTGCCGTCCAGTACTGCTGGTCTGTTTCAGTTTCGTCGGTTGGCAGCGGGCCTTCGGCGTGGTTGGTCTTGGCTGGGTTCGTCGGGATCAGGCCCTCGTAGACGGCCCATGTGAGAAACGAGCGGACGTAGGCGAAGTAGCGACGGGCAGTCTCTGGTGAGATATTGTCTCTGTCGTCGGCCCGGGCAAGGTCACGAGCGTACTGCCGACAAAGGTCGTCGTCGATATCCTCGGGACCGGAGATACCGTGCTGGTCCCGGGACCAAGCTGCAAACTTCCGCAGCACGCTCGCGACGTTCGTTCGGTAGCGCCCGGAGTCGATATCGACTAGTCGTTTCTCGATGGCTACTTCGAGGGCATCACCCCCGGGAGTAGCGTCGTATGCAGGCGGAAGACGATCCATGCTTCCCGTACAGCGGCGGTCCGGGTAAAACTGATGGTGCTTATTAGAGTAATACAAACCTAATCTACGAACCAGAATATCGACGTTTCAGACACTCTGTGTGTGAATATTCGGGCTTTCTGTGTCTGATAAAGTTTATGTGGCTATATCAATCTCGCTCAATTGGGGAGTCACGTTTTCGGGATCTCAAGTTCTACCAACCACTAGCTCACTGATATGTTATTTCGACGGCAGTACCGTAAGACGAGACAGCTATGAGTTCAACAGAGATCTGAACCAGTCGATTTGGCGACCAATGTGACGACTTGAAACCTCTCGGTGACGGGCTCAGAACTACGATGACTTCTGAGCAGATGTCGGCAGGTGACGACGACGCCCCCGCGCTCGCGGGGGCGATCGTCTATCACGCTGGGGAAGTCTGTGAAACCGTGGATCATCTCTGGCGTGTCCTCGGAGAGGTTTCGATTCCAGTTGACGGGCTTACCGACCACCGCCAGCAACACAAGGTCGCAAACGGCACCGAATCGATGGCTCGAGTGTATCTCTATCAGAAGATCTACGACCTCGCCCAGAGCGAGGTCGCAGATCGCCTCGAAAGCCGGCCATCACTCCTGAAGACACTTGATTTGGAGAAGGTACCGTCCCAGCAATCACTCTCGTACGTGTGGGAACAGTTTACCGAACAAACCAAACGGACGCTTAACACCGCAGCTACAGGTATCGCACAAGAAGCCGTTGACAGCGGCGTCGTGTTGGAAGCACGGGTTCCGATTATCCCAGGTGAAGACGATATCGAAGAGGACGGTGACGAACCGACCGCAACACGCGAGCACGTTCGAAAGCAGGGGAACAAAATTGTCGAGCTCGCCCGAAGGCATGCCTTCGGCGAGTTCGACTCTCACAGAGCCGATAACAGAGTCTACGAGGACGAACAGATCCTCGATCTGTTCGCCTCGGCATGCCTCACCCAAGGAAGCGCCCATTCGGAGGGTGAAGCTGGCTGGTTTCTCGACGAGAACGATGCCTGTGACGACTCTACGTTCCTCCGAGTGATCAAGCAGTTCGCAATGCCGGCTGATCAGGAAGTCACTGTCCCACTCCAAAACCAACAGATCGAGGATATCGTTGCGTTTACCGAGGTATTCCGAGAGTATCTCATGGACGCGTTCGACACCGCGACCGAGAATATCCTTCAGACGATTCGGTATGAAGATCCATTCGACGACCGCCACGTCGTGGCGGCCGTCGATTTCACCCACGTCCCCTACCACGTCTGGCCGTGGATCGACAAAGACGACCAGATCCCAAAGTCGACGTACCCGCCTATGGTGAGCGGGTACGTCGACGACGGTGAGTTGAAGCACGGCTACACGTTCGCGACGATCACAATCGTCGGGAACGATGTTCCGATCATTTTGGGGATTGAGGGCGTCAAGGAACACTCAGACTGGGAACCAACTGAGACGCCCGCTGACTCGAAAGCAGACGTCGTTGCGCGTCTGCTTTCGAGAGCCCAGCAGTACGTCGATCTGGACGAAGTTCTGCTGGACGGTGGCTTTTACGCTAGAAACGTCCGTGCAGAGATCAACAGTCGTGGACTGTTATATACGATGCCAGTGCCGAAATACGAGTCAGATTACGAGACGATCAAGCACATCAAGAGCAAAGATGGGGTAGACGCTGCTGTTAACCACGATGTCCCCGTCGGAATCGACGGTGATGTCGATCATACTGCAGAATATCTGTACGTTCCAGCCACCAGTGACGACGCTGACGGTGAGTACGCTGTATTTGTGACGAACCGCGATCACGTCGATCCCGACGAGATCGCTCATGTGACGAACAGCTACAGCCGTCGCTGGGATATCGAAAACCAGTACAAGTCGGTGAAAGCGTACCTCCCGAAGACCTCCTCAACCGACTACCGAGTGCGGTTGTTCAACTTCACGTTCGCAGCGTTACTGTACAATCTGTGGCGGCTCACCGACTTTCTGGTGAAAGTCGGCATAGAGGGAGAAATCAGGTCGCCGCCAGTCGTGACCGCCAGGACGTTCGTCCGGGCGGTCGGTAACTCTCTCCGGAAAGCCGGATAAGAGAGTGATTCAACACCTGTCGCTCGCCTGCGGCAAGCCGCAGGACTCTCGGTCTGAGCACGATATCGGTTGTGCTCTCCCAATCGGTCCGTGACTTCTCGCCAACCGGCGACCAATGCATAGCATCTCCGCGAGAACATCTCAAACTTCGTCTGATTCGACCGCTATTCGTTTGTAGACGCTCTATATCCCGAAAACGTGGGGAGTTGAGACTACAGTGGTTTTAGCGGAGCTGTGATGCGTGGTTTCGGGCGAACTTTCGAGGCGAAACTGCTTCGGATCTACTCTCGATAGTCTTCTCGTGTCGTACTACCAACTAGACCGGTGAATTTCCAAGATCCCCGACAGCGTTGCCACTCAGGAATCCGATTGCCCCGGACAGAGATCTCTCTATCCGATTCCGGTCTCCTTCTTCAGCAGCGTGAGCGTATTGTCGGCCGTCACAATGGGTGAGTGTTCGTACTCACCCGTCAACTCAACCTGCACGAGCAGATCGACAGCTCGCCAGATCGAGTACAACAGGCAAGCGAATGCGAAGTAGAAGAACCGTAGCCCGAAATTCTTCGACGTCGTCGCCGCCATGAACCGCTTTATCGATCTGTACCCGCTCTCGATTTCCCACCGATACCCGTACTCAGTAAGGTGCCCACTCCCGCAATTCGTCATGAACACCGAGTATTGCCGGTGGTCGTCGTGCTCGGAGTCCTCTTTCCGGCGGTAGATCAGCGTCGTCTCGTGCCACTCATTCTTTCCGAGATGGAGTTTCCGGTCGGTCTCGTAGCGGTCCTGACTCCGTTGGAGTAACCGCTTGGCTTGGGCTTTCTCGCTGGTCTGCATCCGCTTGGGAACGACGTAGGAGAGCCCGCGCTGGCTGATCATATCCAAGACGTGCTGGCTATCGAACTCCCTGTCCATCAGCACGTTATCGACGTGGACGAGCTCTTCAGCTGAATCTAGCAAATCATCGACAATTTCTAGTCGTGACTCGCCTTTCCGTACCGGGCGGGCATCGAGGACCAGCGGGACGGCGTTGCCGACTAACTGGACGGTCGCCCACTGGTAAGCATACTCGTCGGTCTTCTCCTTCGTCCCGATGATCTCATCCTCGTGGCCCGTGCGGTTACCTTTGAAAGGATCAGCTTCGGTAATGTCGATCGCGACGATTCCGGCTCGAAAGAACTGCTCTGTCTCCGCAACTTCGTTCAGGAGCTGAGTGATGGCCTGTCGGTACATCGCTCGCACTTGGTCAATCGAGAGGTCTCGAATCTGCTCCCGATGGGCATGCCCCAGCGGCGTCCGATCCCGAGTTGATTCGTAGACGAAACTACGAGCCCCTTCGTTCGCAGCCAGCCGTTCGCGAAGTCCGAGATATGTCTGCAGGCCCCAGTAGGCGTTCTCGTGGATCTCACACCCCTTGCCACGGTCCAGCGAGAACGCCGGGAAGACGACACGGCTGACGTGATCGCTGATCTTCGCTGCTTCTGCCAAAACAGTCTGGTCGTCCGGATCGGTCGCCTCAGACTCGTCATCATAGTACTGGAGCTTCCGTTCCGGGTTACGGGGAACCGCAACACTGGCGTTCTGTGCGTTGATGAGGATCGTCCGAGCCGTTCTCTCGACTGTCTCACGGAGGTCGGCACTGAAGCGCTTGTTCCAACTGCGCCAGAGTGTCGACTGGTCGGGAACGGAATCAAACCCGAGCGAGCGACGGGTTTCTGAGTGTTGCCGGAGATACTCGACGAGCGCGGTTTCGTGGCCCCAGCCGTGTATCTCTTTCAGCAGGAATGCCCTGAAGAGCTGTGGCATCTCGTATTGAGTCGAACCCGGGTACTGGTCGTGGGGACTGAACTCCACGTAGGACAGTGGATACTGACAGACGAACCCCTCAACTGAGTCGTGGGCGTTGTGTTCGAACCAGATCCCCGAGACGGTCCGGATATCCTCTGTGAGCGCTGTCAGTGAACTTTGGTCGTACAGTGGCGTCGAGTCGTAGGCCGGCCAATCAACGTGTGGGCGTTGAGCGATTCGTCGAAAGACATCACGGCGGGAAGTGTCACTCGGAACCACTAGAACTCCATGCCCCTGACTCGTGTACGGACTCCTCTCCACCGAAAGATGTGCGGCACTGTCCGAAACGGGCCAATTCAAACTTTACCGTCATTCCTCTACTATCAGGCTGAGTCGAGACCACGAAAAGGTCAGTCACCGATTGCGGTGATAATGTGGAGAACGAGGACGATAGCAGTGACAACAGTCAGCAAGACGTGTACTCGTCGCCATCGTGAAAAGAGAGTCTCTTTGGTGACGGTCAGCACACGGCCAACGACTGACGGTGTCTCGTCTCCTCGTCCACGCCGGACGACGTGTCGATGTAGATATCGACCGTACAGGCCACTCGCCACCTCTACACCGAGTAAGACAGCAACTGCGAGACCGAGGCCTTCCCACTCTTCGACAGCAATGAAGTGTGGCAGCGTTAGTGCCGTCCCGATGAGAACAATCCACTGGTGTGTCTGTAACTGATACCGACGGTATTGCACCGGCAGGAATCGCTTTCGCTTTGCAAGACTGTACCCGAGGACACCGACGACGAGAAAGACAACGCCGGCTTCAACCACACCGATGTACGGGGCCTCACTCACTTCGCCACCAAGGCCCCACCAATCTCCAATCAGACTAGCGCCTGTCTCATCTTCGTCCGAATCCTCTGCATCTTCACGTTCTTCTTCCTCACCATCCCATTCATCAACGTCCGCAACAGGGGAGAGTGACTGTTCTGTTGCGTCAAGGTTATTTACGACTCCATTTTCACCCGTCGCTGGCGATGCTTCCGTTTGAACAGCGCCGACTCCGCTAACGACCAGAATGAGCACAACGGCGAGACCGACTTGCGATAATCGATTATACATATCCAGCTGTGGGTACGGTATCAAAAAGTGTGTTCGCGTCCAGTCATCGAATCGTATGCGTCCACACAGTATTCTGGCATAATACGAAGGGCTCAACGCAGGTGCCCGGGACTACTGTGCCTGCAGACGGTTACTATACAATAGCGGATAGGTTTGATCCGGTATCAGCTAATCTTCGTCATCATCGTCGGACTGGTCGTCGGAGTCATCATCGTCGGACTGGTCGTCGGAGTCAGAGTCTGAATCAGGATCGCCGGCGTCATCCTCATCAGAGCTTTCGTCACCTTCGTTCTCGTTGGAGCTGTCGTCAGAAACCGCATCCTCTGAATCCGAATTGTCGTCGGTGTCGGTTTCGTTGAGATCGTCGGTGTCGGTTTCGTTGAGATCGTCGGTGTCGGTTTCGTTGAGATCGTCGATATCGATGGTCTCACTTGGGGTGTCGACAGTCAAGCTATCGGATGCACTATCATCCGAAAAGGGCGCTCCGAGCGAATCAAATAGCGATAGTCCGCTGAGTGACTCTATTCCCATCTCACTCGTCCACGTCGTAGTACTGTTCGTTTCCTGATCAGCATCTGCTGTTTGGTTCGCGGGCGCGGCGCTGACGGAACCAGTTGCTGCTGCGCCTGCACTCAATATGAGCAGGGTAGCGAGGGCGATACTGGCTATCTTATTGCGTGGCATCACAATCCCACATAGGTACCGTTTACAAAATAGCGTTCGCGTCCATCTATCGAATCGTCGTACAACCATCGAATCGTTTGCATGCACAGGATTAGACAGAGCACTGATTGCACCGGATGCCTAGTAACCGAGTGACATAGGTTCTCAGAACTTACTTCACGTCCTGAACAGATTCGATAGCTGTACGAACATTCGATGGTTGGACGCGAACGCCTTACTACGGCTGTCTCAACCCTCTATCTGCAATGGCAGAACGCAACGACCGACACGCCGAGGATAGTGGTTCGAAACTGAGAGGTAGCTAATCATGCGCGTTCCCGTCCCGAAGAACACACTCGTCGCCTTCACGCTCGTCGGTGCGCTTCTCACAGCCGGTGTTGCCGGGGCCCTTGCTATTCCCGGTGGGGGACTCGCGCAAGTTGGCGAGCAAGATGACTCACCCGGTTCAACGGCGTCGGATGCAGCACAACAGGCCGCTTCGGATGCGCCGACGCCAAATCAGGAGTTCACCCCAGCAGTCCAGACACAGTCGGGATACGAAGACGAAGAACACGAGGAGTATGAAGAGGACGACGAGGATGAAGAAGACGAAAATGAAGACGACGAGGAAGAATACGAAGAGGAACACGAGGACGAAGAACACGAAGAGGACGAGTGACCGAGATGATGGGATCGCTCGCATCGGTCTACGAACGGTTCGGGGACACCCAACGCGAGTTCGAGTGTTGTGACACGACGTTTCGGATTCAGGCGACGGGCGTTCGGGCCGAGGCTGGGACAACTGCGGCCCGAAAAACGGCTGAATCACTCGAAGCCCAGCTGAACGCCTTCGATGAGGCGAGTGCCGTCAGCCAGCTCAACCGTGAAGGAGAAGTCAGTAACGAACACGTTGCCCAAATCGTTCGCCGTGGAATCGAATACAACGACCGGACCGACGGGGTGTTCGATATTCATCAGGGCCGCGTCGAACACACCCTCAAAACATTCCTGCGCGGTGACAGCGAAACACCACCAACGGAGTTTGATACCGGAACTGTCCGAACCAGCGGGTCGCACGTCACGACCGACGTCGAACTCGACCTGAATGGCCTCGCCAAGGGATACATCGTGGATCGAACCGCCGAGACGCTCACGGGACTCGGCCGATGCGGGTTCGTCAGTGGTGGTGGGGATATGTCTCCACCGACGGGACCGGTCGCCATCGAGAGCCCATACGGTGACGACACACCGCTGAAGATCCTCGACACAGACTGGTATGTCGCAACATCCGGCGGATACCGACGGTCGCGAAACGGCACTGACCACGTCTACGATCCGACCACCGAATCGCTCGGCTCTCGCCATGAATCGGTCACCGTCGTGGCGCACCGAGACTGTATGGAAGCCGACGCCCTGGCGACGACCCTCGCGGCACTCCCACTTGCCAAGGCACGCGAATTAGCATCGGAATGGGAGGGTCTAGAGGCGCTCATCATCCACGATGGCGTCTTTCATACGACAGATGGCTTTGAGACACATGTCTTGGACACATAAGCAACGAATCACTGTCGTGGCGATGGTCGTCTTAGTGGTGGCTGTCCCTGCTCTTTGGCAGATCGGAGACGTGCGTGCCGCCCAAGCGACCGAACAAAAACAAAGCGACCTCGTCGACCAGACCGTTTCGACGAGACAGGCCCCAGCTGATTACGACGGGGATGGTATCAACGACTCCGCCGATAAGTGTCCGACACGACCGGAAAGGAAAAACGGGTTCCAGGACGCGGACGGCTGTCCCGATGTTGTCGAAACGACGGGGGCATCGTAATGTCACAACTCGTCTGGCTCCTCGACCGAGGTGCCGCACTCGTGACGTATCCGGCGTTGTATTTCGCGGTCCTCACGGGTATTCTCTATAACACCGAGTCGTTCGGCGTGCTCCACGAGGGTGCCCGACGTATCCATATTGAACTGTCCGTGTTCGCGATGATCGTCACGTTGCTACACGCGGGACTCGGTGTACTCGATGCATGGTTCGTCGTCACTGGACAGGTTCCGGCGCCGGCATACTCGATGCCGTACTTCCTCGGTGGCGTCATCGTGGGTGCGGGGGCACTGCTCATGCTCGTCGTCGCGGTGCTGGGATTTACTGACGCAAAACGCTTCCAGCGACCGTGGGGGCCACGCGTCGTCCACTCGTTCGCGTACGCTGGGTTCGCGTTCGGGACGATTCACGCGGCCGCAATCGGGACTGATCTGACTGGACTCGTCCGTCCCCTGCTGGGCCCCTCGGTGGCGTTTCTCGTGTACGTGCTCCTGTTGCGCCTGCTGGTGCTTCGAGGGCTCCCATCGAACGCGACCCCGAACTAGTAGCGGTCCCAGAGGCCCAGAATACGGTCGACGACTTTGTCCGTGAACGAGCGCCGGTAAATCGTATAGAGGTAGTTGACGCGATCGGGATCGCTGACCTCGTAGACGACACTTCGGCCGTCGCGCTCTTTCGTCACGAGTTCGGCTTCGGCGAGCTTCGAGAGGTGCCACGAGACGGTCGATTGGGCCTTGTCGATGCGGTCGCTCAGTTCGGTCGTCGAGAGCGGGCCGTCCGCGAGCAGGTGCGCGAGAATACGGCGACTGTACTCTCGTCGCAGCGCGTTCATCACTGCCTGATCGGCTTCGTCGAACTCGGTAGACGGATAGTACCGCGTGTACTTGCCGTCATCCGAGACATCGATCAGGCCCTCGTCAGCGAGCCACCGCAGCTGATACTGGAGCGTCCCCTGCGCGTACTCGAGATCGTCGAGGAGCGCGCGGAAATGAACGCCCGGCGTGTCGGCTATCCGCTGGTAGATCGTCCGCCGGGAGGCCAGTTCGAGGTTCGGATCCGACATTGCTCAGTCCCGCGTCAAAGCGATGAAGAATGCCAGGAGGCCAGCGAGAATTAGGATCGCACTCCCGTGTTCGAGTAATTCCAGGGTAGCGTTCGGGAAATACGGGAGCAACAGATACTCGAGAAACACGATGAGTCCGTAGACGGCGAACATCGCGTATCCGAGCGTGACGATCCGCATACGAACATCACGTTCCCGTCGCCACGCAAGGAAGCTAAGGACGCTGAGCCCTGCAGCGAGGACGAAGATGCCCAGACTGATGTACTGTTCGAGGATTTGAGCGAGTGGCATAGGTTACTGTCTGTACATACGGCCTGCGACGTGCTCGGCGATCGATACAACTCAACCGAGGGGGGTAGCGGGGAAAACAATTGGCGTTCAACCGTCGAATCTAATCCTATGCATTGAGAGGGCCGGTCTCAACTACTGTCTGCGTTTGGAAGTTGAGACTACGTGCGTTATAGAGGCGCTGTGATGCGCGATATTTGTGGATGTGGTTCGTTGGAACGCTCGCGAATCGCTTCACAGCTGCTTGTTCCTGCTATGATCACGACGAGGAACTGATCTCCTGAGTCGCCCGCCAGTGTCGCCACTGGGAAATCGCGTTCAATCGGAGTAAGGGGCTTCCCTAGCCGATTCCCGTCTCTTTCTTGAGCAACGTCAGCGTGTTATCTGCTGTCACAATGGGCGAATGTTCGTACTCACCAGTCAGTTCGACCTGGACGAGCAGATCGACTGCCCGCCAGATCGAGTACAGGAGACACGCGAATGCGAAGTAGAAGAACCGTAGCCCGAAATCCTTCGACGTCGTCGCGGCCATGAATCGCTTGATCGATTTGTAGCCACTCTCAATCTCCCACCGGTACCCGTACTCGGTGAGGTGTCCGCTGCCTCGATTCGCCATGAACACCGAGTACTGCCGGTGATCGTCATGCTCGGAGTTCTCTTTCCGACGATAGATTAGCGTCGTCTCGTGCCACTCGTTCTTCCCAAGATGGAGCTTCCGGTCGGTTTCGTATCTGTCCTGACCCCGTTGGAACAACCGCTTTGCTTGGGCTTTCTCGCTTGTCTGCATCCGCTTCGGAACCACGTACGAGAGCCCGCGCTGACTAATCATCTCCAACACGTGCTGGCTATCGAACTCCCGGTCCATCAGCACTTTATCGACGTGAACGAGGTCCTGGGCCGAGTCGAGGAGATCCTCGACGATTTCTTTCCGTGACTCACCCCGTCGGACTGGCCGCGCATCCAGTACGATGGGAACGGCGTTCCCGACCAGTTGGATCGTCGCCCACTGATAGGCGTACTCGTCGGTGTTCTCTTTCGTCCCAATTATTTCGTCCTCGTTGCCCGTTCTATCCCCGGTGAAAGGGTCGGCTTCGGTGATGTCGATGGCGACGATCCCTGCGCGGAAGAACTGCTCTGTCCCCGCGACTTCGGTCAGAAGCCGCTTGACAGTCTGCCGGTACATCTTCCTTATCTCCGCGATGGTAAGGTTACGAATCTGTTCTCGATGAGCGTGACCCAACGGCGTCCGGTCCCGATCCGATTCGTAAACAAAGCTTCGAGCACCCTCGTTGGCGGCCAGATTCTCACGGAGCCCTAGATACGTCTGTAAGCTCCAGTAGGCGTTCTCATGGATCTCGCAGCCCTCGCCACGGTTCAGTGAGAACGCGGGGAAGACGACGTGGCTGACATAGTCAGTAATTTCCTCAGCTTGTTTTAGGACTAATTGATCGTCGGGCTCTGAGTCCTCACGATCGTCGTCATGGTACTGAAGCTTTCGATCCGGTTCACGTGGAACCGCGACACCCGCATTCTGAGCTTTGATGAGAATCGTTTGAGCTGTGGTCTCGACGGTCTCTTGGAGATCAGCAGTGAAGCGGTGGTGCCAGCTCCGCCACAGTGTGGACTGGTTCGGAACCGATCCCAGGCCGATCTGTTCGCAGAGATTGGGGTGGTGGGTGAGGTATTCGACGAGGGTGGTCTCATGGTTCCAGCCGTGGCATTCTTTCAGCAGGAACAGCCGAAATAGCGTCTCCATTTTGTAGCTTGTCGACTCTGCGTAACGGTCGTGTGCATCGAACTGGACGTATGCCAGCGGCAATGCGCGAACGAATGGTTCGACGGTCTCGTGTTCATTCTGGTTGAACCACGCTTCTGCGACAACGCGGACGTCCGATTTCAGCGCTGGGAGGGATGACCGATCGAATAGTGGGGTAGAATCATACGTTGGCCAGTCGACGTAGGATTGCTGGGCGATCTGGCGGAAGACAGCATAACGAGTCTCACAGGTTGGTGCCACTACGAGACGCTAGACACGACACGGCCAAGAACTCCTTCTCTTCGACAGACAACCAAGGGAACATACTACAGATACCGTCCACATCCCAAAGTAATATAATCTCAACATTTTTATTTTCTGAATGCTTCTCCGTTACCATACCCTAGATCTCCCCGATTTTCTCATACCAGTTACTCAGCGGTTCCGCCTATAGGCAAGGATGGTAACCGATAGTAATCCAAACAACGCCCCAACAGCTAGCGTCGGAAACGCGAGGGCATATCCACTACGGTCAAGCGCGAAACCGAACACGACCGGAGAGACGACCGTAGTGGAAAACCCAGCCAAGGACTGGATAGAGAGGGCCTTTCCAACATGGTCGTCTGCAACGACCTCCGTTACGAGCGTTGATGTTGGGGCGCTATCCACAGAAATAATGAATCCATAGCACAAAGTCACTAAAATTAGTATCATAAACGGAAGCGACCCCAATCCCCCAAAACCCGCACTCAGCACAACACCGCCTCCAAGACCCACTGCGATGGTGCGAAGTCGTCCTATGCGGTCACTGAGCAACCCACCTGCAATATTACCGAATCCACCCATAATGATCGTCCCACCGACAACGAGGCCAGGAGCGATGGCTGACCCGACAGTTGCGAAGGCTGAAGACGTGATCAAAAAGGGTAATAACCAATTTCTGAGCCCGAACAGTTCCCAGTTGTGCCATGAGTAGGCGCTGACTGCGGCGAGGAAGTCGCGGTTCAAAAATAATGACCGGTCGAATATGACTGTATCAGACGATTTCCGGTCCGGATTGTCCCGTGTAAATCCCAAAATTAAGGGTGCAACAAATAACGCGCCAATGCTGGTGGCGGCGATGGCAAGTCGCCAGTTGACGGCCTCTGCGGCTACTGTTGCAAATACAAACGATAAACCACTACCCAGTTTGCTCCGTTGATCGCAAGACGGCTGCCGTATTGAGAAACTGATATGCTAAATTCTGCGCGTAGAAGCGTCAGCAATCCAGATTCTCAAACACATATTCCGCATGTTGAGAGAATCAAAGCCGTTTCGAACTATCAGAACTGTGTTATATTCTTGGGAGGTTCAGATAGATGACAGCGATACCTCTAAAACATACATTCGAAGAAGGAGCGGGCGGCGAGGCTCAGCTCGCCGCCCGCGATAGGTTGTGCACGATGCACTTACGAGTGAGCTCCCGGAACTGGCCGTGCCACGTTCGGGAGCGTAACCGTTCTCCGTCCTTCTTGAGCATGGAGAACGCTGTCTCACTCATTGTTCGCTGGTTGTACGTATCATCGTCAATTCGGGCGTTATGAGCCTTCTTTAGTCCATTGTGTTCTTTGTGTTTGATCACTGGCCGCGTATTTCCTTCGCGGCATTCGCCACGAAAATACCCCCACGAATAGTTCGCATCCGCCAGTAGCTCTTGCAGGTCATCGGCGTTGCGCCGATAGACCTGCAGCCCAATGTGGCCGTCCCATTTCCGTTTCGTGGTGAAATGGGCGTCTCTAATGGCTAATGTGTCCGTATCGACCAGTACGGTAGTCTTGATTTTCTGGAATGAAAAGTCGGCTCGGGTACGATAGTAGCAACTTGTCTGATCTCGCTGGAAGCCGCTGGCATCAATAGCTGCGGTTCCTGACCAGCCAGCCTGCTGCGCGCTTCGGCGCAGCAGGCTTCGAAGCTCTCGCATTGAAACATTCTGCTCCCATCGGCAGAGTGTCGTGTGGTCCGGCGTTTTCGATAGTTTGAGCTCTTCATGAAGTGGTTTGGAGTCGTGAAACCACGCCTCTGTCTCTCGAAAGCTCTTGTTGAGCTCTGTGTGCAGGAGAATGAGAGTGATCTGTACCCACTCAGCGAACCCGCTGTCGCCAGTCGGCGCAGCGGGTTCATCTGGATTGTCAACGTGCTCTTTGGCAAGATGCTTACACTGTCGTATGGTTGATCGCTTCGACCTCATATCGCCAGACAGCGCCCTATTCCTTACGAGTTTCACGAAAACCAAACGCAGAAGGACTGAAACTACCGTCAATTAGCGGTGCAACGAGGCAACCCAGTTCGAAGGTTCCAATATAGAGACCGAGTGCTCGACCTCTTGTGGATTCGGAGTACCAGCCACTGATGAATCGCATACCTGGAATGTAGACGCCTGCGATGAACACACCTGATACAAACCGCAGGATGGTACCGACAACAACGTCATCGGCCACTCCGGCGAACACGAGACTTGGTATTGCAGTTCCAACAGAACCGATTGCGATTACCCAGCGTGGTGAATACTGGTCGGAGAGCCATCCTGCTGGGACAATCGCAACGAGATAGCCAGCCTGGAAGGCAGCGAAGACGACTCCTGCTTCTGTACTGGAGAGTTCCCACTCCTCAACAACGAACGGGAGTACAGCCGAGTAATTGAACCACACGAGAACAGAAAGGAACAACGCGACGGACGTAACCACGAGAGCACGAGTAGAGTTCTGCATCAAGGACACCCAGGCCGGATCTCACTTGCAGACGTGAGCCCCAGCCCAACCGACGTGGACGAGCAGATGATTAAATCATAGACAGGCCACAGAGCCACTCGTAACGATGATTCCAACATTAATATGAGGAGAAGATTCTTAACGGGAGGTCTAATTGGTCGCGCCAGGACGGACACACTGAGCGATATCAGCCGTGTCTTTCATTTCGAATACAAATGTGTCAGCTGGGATAGCGTCCACGAGATGCTTATACTCCGTCAAGGGTTCGTGTGTGTCCTCGTTCCCATCGTTATCGTGCAGGTGACAAATGTGTATTCGGTCCCCGAACTGGTCTACGAACTCTTGCCAGTGTTCACCGTTCGCTTTCGCGTGCCCGATATCGAGAGTGACCTGGAGCGTTTCAGCTGAGACAGGGACCTCTGCAAGCGTCTTGGCGAGGGTCGTTGGCGTGGTCGTATAGCGATGTTTCGCATCGTTTCGAGGCTGATTCTCCAAGCAGAGTGGGACTCCGACGTCGTCAGCGTATTCGGCGCATTCGACTAGTGAGCGATGTGCATTTGCAGCCGCCTCTTGACGAACCCACTTTGGGTAGCGATGCGGAACCGAGCCGCCATGGAGGACAACTCCTTCGGCGTCTGCGGCAAGTGCATCGTCAAGCGTGTCTCGGACCTGATCGACGCTTGCTTCCCGGATAGCATCGTTGAAGCTGCCAATATTCCAGTCCCTGAACGGTGCGTGGTACGTCACAGAGATGTCGTACTGTTCGGCCAACTCGCCGACTGCGGCAGCCGACGGTGCGTCGGGGTGTCCTTCGAGATACTCACGCTTGAGTTCGATGTGGTTCAGACCTAATGAGGTGATTAGTTCGATGAACTCTTCGACCGACTCCTCGAACCGAACGTCCATTGCGGCCCCAAGTCGAGTCATTGCGTACCCTCCGCGTGGAAGACTGGGTCCCCGGCGACGAACGCACGGACCACTGTCGGCGTCGGTTCTTCGTCGACTACCACGAGATCAGCCCGGGCATCCTCGATAATCCGCCCTCTATCTGTCAGTCCAACGGCTTCGGCCGGATTCTTTGTGACGCGGGCGACTCGGGTCGGAAGCGGTTCTCCTGTGTCGACGAACGGCGCCGCCAGAAGCGACATCGGATAGTAATCCGCGACCAATGCGTCGACTGCGTCGGCGTCTATCGCATCTGCTGTTCGGAGGTTCCCCCACTGGCTCTCGCCACGGACGAGATTCGGTGCCCCCATTGTGACAGTCATCCCGAGGTCGTGGGCTCGCTGTGCTGTCTCGATCGTAATCGGGTACTCACTTATGTCGACACCGACATCGTCGAGGTGTTCGACCTCACCGGCATTTTCGTCGTCATGTGACGCTACGGGGATATTATGACGCGTGGCCGTCGAGACAATGTCGGTCACTCGGTCACGTATCGTCTCGACATTCGGCCGCTGACGCCGCTGAATTATGTTTTCTATCTCCTCAGCCGAGTGATCGCGTGAGCCCTGGTAGTACTGACGGAACGCCTCCTCGTCCTCGAACTGTCCTTTTCCTGGTACATGGCTCATCACCGAGACGAGGCTCACCGTTTCGTCATTGATGACAGCATTCACCGCGTCGACTGACTCCTCCTGTGTTACTTCACACCGAGCGTGGATTCGGTGATCGGCTATGAGGTCGTCGGAGTCTCGGACGGCAGCCGTAATTTCTGACGCTATTTCAGGTGACCGATCGGCCTCGTGATCGACCTCGAAGGAGATCGCGTGGAACTTCGTCGTGATTCCGGCTGCGACGTTCGCACGGTCACTTGCAGCCAAGGCGAGTCCCGTGTCCATACGTGCCCCTGACCGCGGATACAGTTCGGTTTCGATGTCGTCGCCGTGGAGGTCGATCAGTCCGGGGAGTACCAAACACCCTTCGGCGTCGATACGCTGATCTGCCTGACGGTCGACATCGCCGATGCCGGCGAGGCGGTCACCCTCAATTCGGATTGCTCCTTCGATGATATCAGTGGGCGTAACGATGCGTGCGTTTTTAATGACCCTCGTCGCGGTCGACATCTGATCGTCGTATTGGCTACTCATACTACCACCCCCTGATACTCGTCCACGTCTACGATGCGTTGTAGCTGTGCCTGGTCGACGACGACGACACGGTCTGCCACTGCCTCGACGACGTCAGCGTTGTGGAAGACACCGATAACGGTGGTGCCGTCATCAAGTGCGTCACGAAGGAGCTCGATCGCGGCTTCCCGGGTATCCGGGTCGAGGGCACTGGTCGGTTCATCGAGTAACAGGAGGTCTGGATCTGTGGCCAGCGCCTGCGCGAGATTTACTCGTTGTCGTTCGCCACCACTGAAGGTCGCAGGATACGCTTCCCACAGTTCCGACGGCAACTGTAACCGGGAGAGTAGCTCTTCTGCACGTTGACGGGCGGCGTCGGTGGCCATTCCCTGCTCACGGAGTGGACGAGCGACAACATCGACTGCCGGTACCCGAGGAATCTCTGTGAGGAACTGGGAAGTGTACCCGATGGCGTTCTCACGGAGTCGGAGAACCTCGCGCTCGTCACAGGTCGCCAGATCGACCTCATCGCCGCCGTTCTGATAGAGGATCGATCCACTCGACGGTTCGTAGGTTCGATAAATGCATTTTAGCAGTGACGACTTTCCGCTGCCGGATTCACCGACGACGGCGACGAACTCTCCATCGTCGACTGTGAATGAGATGTCGTCTAGACCGACGACTTGCTTATGGTCCAGAATGTGCATCTCGAAAGTCTTGCTCAGGTTCTCGATTGATAGTACCATTCTTTATATCACCGAATTGATCAGCATCTGCGTGTATTCGTGGTGTGGGTCTTCCATAATGCGGTCAGTGAGACCGGACTCAATGACGCGTCCGTGACGCATCACGAGCGTCCGATCGGCCAGTAACCGAACCACTTCGAGGTCGTGTGAGACGACGATCGCAGCCACATCTTGCTCGCGTTGGATACGTCGGAACGTATCTAGGACCTGTGCTTGGACACTCACGTCCAGCCCTGTCGTCGGCTCGTCGAGGACGACGAGTTCGGGATTGGTAGCGAGTGCACGAGCAATCTGGACACGCCGTTTCATCCCACCAGAGTAGGTGTGTGTCGGGTCGTCCATTCGGTCGACCGGAACTTCCGTTTCCTCGAACAATTCTCGGACACGGGTTCGGACATCTTCGTAATTACGCCATCCGGCAGCGAGGAGCTTCTCTGCGACGTTCCCACCGCCGGAAAACTCCAGTTGGAGCCCGTCACGAATGTGCTGGTGGACGAGACTAATGTGGTCGTTACGCAAGCGCTGTCGCGTCTGGTAGTCGGCCTGTAGCAGGTTTCCGTCGTACTGTTCGTACCGAAGGTCACCGTCGACGGTACCGTCCTCAGCGGGTTCGATCGCGAGCATTTCCGCGAGACTCGACTTGCCCGACCCTGACTCGCCGACGATACCGAGCACTTCGCCCATTTCGACGGTCAGATCGACATCGGCACAGGCGACGATGCTTCCGCATGTCGGACACTGGTTCGTCCCGGCTGCGTCACCGGTTCGACTGATACAGTCCGGACAACCGTCACCGTATCGTTTGGTCAAGCCGTCGGCTTCAAACAGATTCATGCGTCGTCACCTCCCGAATCGCCGGCCGCATCTGGTGTTCCAGGACCCCAGTCAACCCCGTCACTGTCGCACTGGTGGTCTTTGGTGAGATCGGGAGCATCCTGCCGTTTCAGGCAGAACGACGTATCGTTGCACGCATAGACGCGCTGGCCGTCGTCAGTCTCGACTTCGATCAAGAATGTGTCCGTCGATCCGCAGGCGTGACAGCGCGTTTCGGGGAACCGCTCAACCTGAAACTCGCGGTCCTCGAAGGCCAGCGGCTTGATGTCCGTGTGTGGTGGCACGGCGTAGATGCGGGCCTCACGGCCAGCAGCGAACACGAACAGGTTGTCTGCATCGTCCAGTTTGGGAACGTCCCAGCGCGGGATCGGCGACGGATCCATCAGATAGCGCCCGGCGACCATCACCGGGTACCGGGCTGCGATGTTGATTTCGCCGTATTCGACGACGTTTTCATAAAGATGCACCCACATCTTCCCGTAGTTCTTGTGGGCATGTCGACGCCGGTTGGCCGCGTCCGAGCCATCGACCTTTCTGAGAGCGTCCGTGATAGGCACCTGTAATACGAGAATCTGCTCGTCAGTCAGTACTTCCTCGGGGATGCGGTGGCGGGTCTGAATAACGTCTGCGTCTGTGGTATCGGTTGTTGTTTCTACATCTGCGGTGTTAGCGGCTAATCGGCGAATATTTGCCGCGTTGACCGACTCGTCGGAGCCCTGATCGATAACTTTGAACGTATCCTTGGGACCCAGAAGCGACAGTGATGCCTGAATACCCCCGGTACCCCAGCCGCGAGCTAGCGGCATCGGTCGCGATGCGTACGGTACTTGATGGCCCGGGAGTGCAATAGCTTTGAGAAGGGCACGCCGGACCTCGCGTTTCGTGTGTTCGTCCAGGTAGGCGTAGTTGTAGCCCTCCAGTCCGTCACCGTTAAGCGCTTCTAAAGCCGCATCAACCGAATTAACAGAAACTGTCCCGTCGGAAACAGCGTTGTTGTCAGTCATCGGCGTTCACCTCTGAGCTATCCGCGTCGGGTCTGCCTGATTCGGACCCGTTCTTGAGCCCCTTCCGGTCACGAATACCACGAATCCGATCGAGGATCGACTGGAACGTGACGTAGTGGGGGAGTTTGAGGTGTTCGATAAACCCGAAGGAATCCATTCCATCAATCGTGTCGAGGACGAACTCGGGGTCTTCAGCCGGCTCGTCCTCACCATCAAGTTGTATCGACGCGTCCAGAATAGTCATCGAGATTGCTTTGCGCTCGTTACGTCCAAACGTTAACCCGTAACCGAACGCGAACTGCGGATCGTCACGCTTTGCATACACCGGGACAACAGCCTCGCTTTCGCTCACCTCGACTTCGGTAACGGTCACTGAATCTCCAGTGTACGGATGGTCGATTGTCACCGGCAATCGGCCGACCTTGACTTCGGCGAGTGTCGGGTGAACCTGACCGTATCCTCGGAGCGCCGAATAGCCAAGTGCGGTAACGGCGCCGGTTTCACCGCGAGCAAGTTCTTGCAAGATGGTATCACGACTGGCCGGATGTGTCACGGACTCTCGTGTCGTGTCCGTTGGTGAAGATTCGTAGTCGCTATCCGGTTCGTGTACAAGCCCCTCATCACGGAGGAGGTCCATTACGTTCGTCAGCGTCTCGGGAGACTCCTCATCGATATCCCACTCATCCGTCGGATTCACGGATTTGTTGGTTTCAGATTCATCCGCAAGATCAAAATCGAGTAAGCGCTGTGTGTAGTCCTTTGTAGGACCGAGAATCTGTCCGCCCGGGACGTCTTTGTATGCAGGAGAGACCCGCCTGATCGCAAACATTTCGTCTGGATCCACCGGATCTGTTTCCCCCCAACGTTCCAAGGTTGAGCGGTACGCGCGCAACAAGAACGAAGCCTCGACAGTGTCACCCTGAGCCTGTTTCACCGCAAGGGCAGCGAGTCGCGGGGCGTAGAGACCGCTATCGCTCATGACCTGTGCGCTCAGACGCCCAAGCTGTCCCTCAATTTCATCCAAAGAGAGGACTTCACCAGTGGTGTTTAAACGCTGTTTTTCGAACAACTGCTCCGCACGATCGATGAGTTCTTCGCCGGCCTTGACGGCGACGTACCCCATCTCAAACCACCTCCATAGAGACAGACCGTGGTACTGCGACGATCTGGTCTCCGACGGTGAACACTACGTCGATACCGCGTGGATACGTCGACTGAGCTTGGTGAATCGAATCGAGTTCGGCGGCTGGTAGCCCAATGTGCACCGTCGTCGCATCTGAGACTCCCGGCCCTGACAGCGTAACGCTCGTCGAGCCGTTGGTATTACTGTTCGAAACCGACTCGACACGATATATTACTGTCGCCCCGTCACTGGGTTCAACGAGTGATCCACGGTCCAGCTCACCGACATCCCACGATGGCGCGCCGTGGGTGTGAACGATATCAGCATCTTCCGGTTGTGCGTCCTGCAGGCGGCCCTGCTCTGAAAGAGCCTTTTTTAGCGTACTATCTGGCGTGTAGGTTTTGACCTCGTGGTCAACGAGAGTCGCTACAACGGCATAGTCGGCCGGTTCATTCGGCGTCTGCTGGATCGTTCCAGGCCGACTCATCGCGTCACAAAGTGTTCGGAAGGTCTCACGTGTCCCGTGGACAGGATCGAGACCGAGTGATCTCATAATTCGTCCTCCATCGTCTCGAATTCGACCGCAGTATGACGGCTCTCATTCCACTCGTGTGTCTGTTCGGCTCGGCGGCTCTTGCCGACCGCTTCGAGCTTTTCCACTATTTTATCGCTCAACTCGTGGCGGGCCGCGACAGCAGCATCAACGATAGCCCCAGAAAGTGCGGCTCGTTCGGATTTCCCAGGCTGCATCGCAAAGCCGCGGTTCTGACTGAGCTTTACCTCCGCAGGAGTGACCACGACTTCGCCTAGGTTGAACGGGCGATGCTCAACAGGCTCACGTACCTGCTGCATAAGCAACTGTGGCTTCGGTTCCTGAAGGACCGTCATATTCGGATTCGGCTCGAGAATTTCATTCGCGAATCGAGCGAGTACGTCCTCATCACATGCAGCGATGAGCTCGAACCGATCCGAGCGGTCGTAGGCATCGTTCATACAAGCAACTTACAAAAGCCCCAACAATCCATTAAGCATTCTCTGAGTACTCTCTATTGGAATTTTCGAATGGAGGAAAAATGACCACCCCATGAAACAGAGTTTATAGAGCTATGTACGAAGGTTCAGGATACACATTCAAACCCAGATCAAAACGGATCGGTATCGAAAACAAGTCCTTCAGACGGTGATGGTAGCATAATTCGCTAACGGGGAAGGTCGCCTATACTCTACTCAGACAACGGTTATTGGGGAATCACCTAATCTTCAGTGTGTATGACCGCTAACCCAGAGGGATTCGATACCGAGCCAACATTCGATGTCAGCACTGAATCGACTGACCGTGCAGGATCGACAACTCGGCGAGGATTCATTGCTGGAGGTGTTGTAGCAATGGCCGGTGCTGCAGGGTGTCTTGGAAGCAGCCAAGGATCCGAAACAGACGGGGAAACTGTAACGTTTCTCCTCAAGCCCGTCGAGAACCCGCAGGACATGAAAGCCCAGTACGAGCCAGTAAAAAAACATCTCGAAGCGGAGATCGACGGTATTACAGTCGAAACGCCGGTATCTAATGGGTACTCCGGTGTCGAGCGGTCTCTAAAAAGTGGACGGGCTGAGTTATCGATTGGAGATATTGTTGCCTTTTCTTTCCCCGACCTCGTCGATGTTCTCGGAACGCAGTATCTCGCCGGAACATCATCGTTCTACTTCTCTATGCTCGTCACTAAACCAGAATACAATATTGAGAGCCTTACCGATCTCAGAGGAGCAGAAATTTCGTTCTGTGACGTCTTGTCAACGAGTGGATCTGTGTATCCGCTCTATGCACTCAAGGAAGCTGGACTTGATATCGGTGATGCGCCGACCGGAGATCCTGTCGATTTCAGTGGTACGTGGTCGAATCACGACCAATCGTTCAAGACCTTCATCGACAGAGAAAATATCAAAGCGAACGCCAACTACGGGAAACCCGCTTATCCTTACCTGACAGAAAGCCATCTCCAGGAGATCGGCGTGTTAGATCAAATTACTGAATACTCACCGTGGGCGGACAAGATCGGAACAAAAACTGATGAGCAGGAACTCGAAATCGCCTGGATCTCCGAGCGCGTTCCCTACGAGCCGGTAATCACGCGCGCTGATTGGGACTCTCCGAAACGTGAGGCAGTCGAACAGGCACTCATAGATATGACAGCCAGTGATCTTGAAGAATACCGATCGGGTGAAGACGTGTCACTGCCCATGACGGGGATCACCGACACGAGTATGGAAGACTACGAGGAAGTTCGAAAGCGAGTCACAGATCTTGGCGTTCTGGAAGCGAAAAAGGAAGAATAAGACTCAATTATGTTGAAGATATCAAATTTATCAAAGCGGTACGACGATACGACCGCATTAGAGGATGTTTCATTCGAAATAAACAACGATGAGTTCGTAGTTCTCCTCGGACCATCCGGCGCAGGAAAATCTACGCTTCTTCGTTGCTTGAATAACCTCACTACCCCTTCATCAGGCGAAATAACGATTGACGGGAAGACGCTAAACGACTCTCGGGCGGACGTCGGGATGGTATTTCAACAGCACAACCTCGTCGAGGATATGAGTGCTTTCAAAAACGCGCTAACGGGCGCGTTGCATGACACGCGGTTCGTCCGAAGTCTACTGGGGTGGTACGGAGAAGAGTCGAAGGCTGCCGCGCTAGAAGCCCTCCAAACAGTCGGACTTTTGGAAGAATCCCATCAGTCTGTTCAGAGCATGAGCGGTGGTCAACAGCAGCGAGTCGGGATCGCCCGCGCCCTCGTTCAGGAGCCCAGCCTCATGTTGGCCGACGAGCCAGTTGCGAGCCTTGATCCAGGAAGTGCAGAGGAGGTGATGGACTGTCTCCGCAGAGCTTCCCGGGAATGGAACACGCCGGTGATCGCAAGCCTGCATCAAATCAATATCGCCCAGGCGTTCGGAGACAGATTCATCGGCCTCCGCGAAGGTCAAGTAGTGTTCGATGGTGGTCCAAGTGAATTGACCACAGCGGTTCTTGATGATCTCTATCAAGGCGTTACAACAGTAACTGGCTCGCCGTCGACAACTCCGAACGACAGTGAGCAGCCCGTTACGGAGCTCAGAACATGAAAAAAGGGGTGTTCAAGCGGATTGGTCTCAATTCAGATGACTCCGCGAGGGGACGTAAACTGGCAGAACTCAAACGACGAACGTTTGTGAGTCGGATTAAAACAGTAACTATTCTTATATTCTTGGGATTCGGGCTGATGTTCGCGTACGATCAAGTCGGCTTCTCACTCCATGAGCTGGCAAAGTTTCTCCCCGACTTTCTGATTGCGATGGGAGACTATTTCCCAACCACAGCAGTATTCGGACTTCCAATCCTTGATTTCGGGCGGTACTGGTCATTCATCCAAGAGGAACAACTGTTCCGGGCAGCCATTGTTACGGTTTCCATCGCGTTTGCGGGTACGCTAATGGGAACGCCCGGCGCATTCCTACTGGGGGTGCTCGGAAGTGAGCGAGTAACACCGTTCCCGTTCAATTTCATCTTTCGGTCGGTTATGAGCATTATCCGATCTATCCCTGCATTGGTGTGGGCACTCATTTTCATCCCGCTTGGCGGGGTCTCACCGCTGACCGGGACGCTCGCGATCACCGTCGACACGATGGGATATCTCGGACGGTTGTTCACTGACGAACTCGAAGAAATCGATACAGGGGTAATAGAGGGAGTTGCAAGTACTGGAGCGAGTAAACCCCAAACTGTGATTTTCGGGATGATTAGCCAGGTCGCACGTCAGTATCTCGCTTGGTTTCTATTTATCCTCGAATTCAACGTGCGGGTGGCTGTCCAACTCGGCCTGATCGGGGCTGGTGGACTCGGGTACACCTTGCTCGTGCAGCGCCAGACGTTCAACTACACCAATATGATGGCGACTATCCTTGTTGTCATCGTCGTCGTTCTGAGCGTTGAAATAACGAGCACACGAATTAGGGCCCGCCTCCGGAAAGAAGAAGCCCCCGGCATAATTGAACTCATACTCGGGTTACCGGAGCGGTTAGCGAGAATGTCTCCCTCAAAAGATTAGAGTTCGACGTGACCGGGATCGAGTCCAGTATGAACCTGGACGGCGAGTTCACCGACGTTGACCCAGTGGTGAATGATCCGTTCCACCGTTCTGATTAAGACCACCAGATGTCCGTAGATATCGACATCAAACGCTGTCGCCAGTTCATACAATTCGGACATCTGACGGTGGATCTGTTTCTCGGTACTGTGTAGTGTTGATATCTGTGAGACATCGCCCTCGAAAAGAATTGTCTCAACGATATCAGAAATTTTCTCACCTGAGTCAAAAATATCGAGGAGCCGGGTTTTGACTGTTCCAGAAGGAGCGGCGTCTGCTTGGGAGATGACCTCTGAAATAAAGCTGGAACGGTCACCGACGATTTCGAGGTCCTTCGCGATTGATGCCAAATCTGCCGCTACCCGATTGCCTGGCCACTTAGTCGAGAGCGTGTACGATCTAAGTTCGCTTAGTACAGCGCCGTATCGTTCGTTTGTTACGGGCTCTAATTCCTCGGCTGTTCGCGGAGGATTGTCACCCAAAAAGGTAGTCTTTGCCGCTTGGTATTGTTTAAGAACGTTATCATAAAGCGATTGGAATAAATCAAGTATATGATTTCCATCGTCAGTCCCATCCAAAGTCTTGTTCTGCAGGGGTGATACAGCGTCTGCGGTCTTGTATACCGCATCGTTGTCGATGACGTAGGACTTCGTAATCACTCCTTCTGATTTGAGTTCCTGAAATATCTCTGATATATAATGGGTCGATAAATCCAGCTGGTCTGCAAGGTCCTCTTTGGTTTCAGGGGCGGTCGCGTCGATTGCTTCGATGACGTGTGAAACGGTCGCTTCTCTGCCAGTTGGCTGGTTCAATTGATGCCAAGACATCTCTGTTACCACAGATCCATCCAGTGAGTCTTAACGGTGGCCTGTGGAGAGTATAGAGACTATGTACAGCAGAAACCAATCTGGGACAAACACAGATAGTGCTCAATGGTAGGTATACCTAGGATACTATTAGAGAGATATGTACAGCACTATATTGGTGTTATAAGATTTTAAGGATAATTCCTAAAGAGTGTAGAGTATCTATGGAGACACGAAAGGTGCAGCTAACCGGCGGCACGACGTATACAGTCTCACTTCCAAAGCCATGGGCTTCTGAACACGGCATCGAGTCCGGGTCACTTTTGTACCTATATCCGAACGAGGATGGGTCCATTCTTATCGAACCTGAATCGTCTTCTGCAGGAGGTGCATACACAGCAACCGTCGATATTCAGTCATACAGCGAGGACGAACTGATTCAAGCAGTTTATGCGCTGTATCTCTGTGGATGCGATTCAATTACGCTCGTCGATTCAACAGGAGATGTGTCGGACCGAAAACAAACTATTCAGTCTTTCCTCCCACATCTCATCGGCTTCGAAGTTATGGAAGCAACAAACAAAAAATTGATTTTGGAGAATCTTACCAATGCTGAGAGTATCTCTGTTCGGAAGAGCGCACTACGCCTACGACTTATTGTACTCTCAATGCAAGAGGATGCACTCGTCGCTTTCGTTGAAAATGACCACAAGCTAGCTGAGCAGGTTATTGACCGTGATGACGAGGTTGATAAACTTCTTGCACTGGTAATGCGGCACTTCCAACGGTCCTTGGAGAGTCTGGACGAGATTGCACAACTCAATATGTCGCGTGCAGAACTCTTCGAGTACTATTACACCACACGGCAACTTGAACGCGTAGGCGATCACGCTGAAAAAATAGCTGAGTTAGTTATGAGCCAATCAGAACCGATTCCAGAAGAATTACGTGAAAAAATATGCCAGCTCGGGGAAGCATCTCGCAAAATAATAGAAGATTCATCAAACATCATTTTGTCTGATATTGATATCTCAAAAGCGTTCAAAATATTACAGGTTCGTGATGATGTTGTATCCGACATCACGCAGCTGGATCGCGAACTCTACGATCACGAGAATGCAAAAATCGCGCATCAGCTTGGTCTGATACTCGATAGTCTCAGAAGGAGTGCTGACTATGGGGCGAATATTGCTGAAGCAGCAATTCAAAATTCGGCCCGTACTGGCACGCTCCCGGACCAACGGTGAATGACATCGATTCCAGTATGATTTTTTTAACAGTCGATATCAAGTAGCATCGCTGGATTGGCAGCAGTAATTCGCTCGCGTCCGAGAACAAAACCATAAGTGTATACGCTCTGTTTCGTGGTCCTCGGAGTATTGATGGGCGAACTCGCGTAGTGCATCGCTCTTAATTCCCCGAACACACCAGTCTCGACAGCATCCTCGATGAGGAGATCCAAGCCGTCAGGGTAAAAACCAGTAATTCGTATCATAGTTCTATTCCAAACGACCACTCGATACTATTTGTGAACAACGCCAGATTCCGTATGCATTGAGAAAGCTAGTCTCAACTACTGCGCTCAATTGGGAAGTTGAGACTACGGCGGGTTTAGCGGGGCTGTAATGCGTTAATTTGGCCGATTCGGTCAGCGGAAACTGCCCCAGATGGCTCTCCAAGCGGCTGTTCTTATCACATAGACAACTATAGGGGCTAATTTTCGAGACTTCCAGCAGCGTAGCCACTCAGACGGCACGCTAATCCGAACAGAGTACCTCACTACCCGATTCCAGTTTCTTTCTTCAGCAGTGTCAGCGTATTGTCGGCTGTCACGATCGGCGAGTGCTCGTACTCCCCAGTCAATTCAACCTGGACGAGCAGATCGACTGCCCGCCAGATAGAGTACAGCAGACACGCGAACGCGAAGTAGAAGAACCGAAGCCCGAAATTCTTTGATGTAGTGGCAGCCATGAATCGCTTTATCGACCTGTAGCCACTCTCGATTTCCCACCTGTAGCCATACTCCGTGAGGTGGCCACTGGCCCCATTCGTCATGAACACCGAGTACTGCCGATGATCGTCGTGTTCAGAGTTCTCTTTGCGTCGGTAGACCAGCGTCGTCTCGTGCCACTCGTTCTTCCCGAGATGGAGTTTGCGGTCAGTCTCGTACCGGTCCTGGTCACGCTGAAGCAATCGCTTGGCCTGGGCCTTCTCGCTGGTCTGCATCCGCTTGGGAACGACGTACGAGAGTCCGCGCTGGCTGATCATCTCCAGAACGTGCTGGCTATCGAACTCCCGATCCATCAGCACGTTATCGACGTGAACGAGGTCCTCAGCCGAATCCAGCAAGTCCTCGACGATTTCCTTGCGTGACTCGCCTTTCCGCACGGGGCGAGCATCGATGACGAGTGGAACAGCGTTACCGACCAGCTGGACTGTCGCCCACTGGTAGGCGTATTCGTCGGTCTTCTCCTTCGTTCCGATGATCTCGTCCTCGTGGCCCGTACGGTCGCCCGTGAAGGAGTCAGCTTCGGTGATGTCGATTGCGATGACCCCCGCTCGAAAGAACTGCTCTGTCTCCGCAACTTCGTTCAGAAGCCGAGTGATGGCTTGCCGGTACATCTCTCGCATTTGGTCAATCGAGAGATCGCGAATCTGCTCGCGATGGGCGTGACCTAACGGCGTTCGCTCACGAGTCGACTCGTAGGTGAAACTACGAGCGCCCTCGTTCGCGGCGAGCCGCTCGCGAAGTCCGAGATACGTCTGTAAGTCCCAGTAGGCGTTCTCGTGTATCTCACAGCTGTCGCCACGGTCCAGCGAGAACGCCGGAAAGACGACACGGCTGACGTAGTCAGTGATCTTCGCTGCTTCTTCCAAAACGGTCTGTTCGTCCGGATCGGTCGCACTAGACTCGTCGTCGTGGTACTGGAGCTTCCGTTCCGGGTCACGAGGAATCGCAACACCGGCATTCTGTGCGTTGATGAGAATCGTCCGCGCCGTCCTCTCGACTGTCTCACGGAGGTCAGCACTGAATCGCTGGTTCCAACTGCGCCAGAGTGTCGACTGGTCGGGGACGGAGTCGAACCCGAGCGAGTGACGGGGTCCCGGGTGCTGCCGGAGATACTCGACGAGCGCGGTTTCGTGGCTCCAGCCGTGTATCTCTTTCAGCAGGAACGCCCTGAAGAGCTGTGGCATCTCGTATCGAGTCGGACCAGAGTACTGGTCGTGGGAATTGAACTCCACGTAGGATAGTGGATACTGACAGACGAACCCCTCGACCGAGTTGTGAGCGCTGTGTTCGAACCAGATCCCCGAGACGGTCCGGATATCCTCTGTGAGCGCTGTCAGTGAACTTTGGTCGTACAGTGGCGTCGAGTCGTAGGCCGGCCAATCGACGTGCGGGCGTTGAGCGATTCGTCGAAAGACATCACGACGGGAAGTGTCACTCGGGACCACTAGAACACCCTGCCTCTGACTCGTGTCCATCGAAAGATGTGCGGCACTGTCCGAAACGGGCTAATTCAAACTTTGCCGTCATTCCTCTACTATCAGGCTGAGTCGAGACCACGGGAAGGTCAGTCACCGATTGCGGTGATAATGTGGAGGACGAGGACGATAGCAGTAACAACAGTCAGCAAGACGTGTACTCGTCGCCATCCTGAAAAGAGAGTCTCTTTGGTGACGGTCAGCACACGGCCAACGACTGACGGTGTCTCATCTCCTCGTCCAAGCCGGACGACGTGTCGATGTAGATATCGACCGTACAGGCCACTCGCCACCTCTACACCGAGTAAGACAGCAACTCCGAGACCGAGGCCTTCCCACTCTTCGACAGCAATGAAGTGTGGCAGCGTTAGTGCCGTCCCGATGAGAACGACCCACTGGTGTGTTTGTAACTGATATCGACGGTATTGCACTGGCAGCAATCGCTTTCGCTTTACAATACTGTACCCGAGGACACCGAGGACGAGAAAGACAATGCCAGCTTCAACCACACCAATGTACGGGGCCTCACTCACTTCGCCACCAATGCCCCACCAATCTCCAATCAGACTAGCGCCTGTCTCATCTTCGTCCGAATCCTCTGCATCTTCACTTTCCTCACCATCCAATTCGTCCACGCCCGCAATAGGGGAAAGTGACTGTTCTGTTGCGTTGAGATTTTCCACAACTGCATGATCACCACCTACTGGTGATGCCCCTGCTTGAACAGTGCCGACTCCACTAACGACTAGCAGGAGTACAACGACCAGACTTGCTCGCTGTAAACGAGTCTGCATAGAAATACGTAGATACAACGCCGAAAAGTTCGTTCGCGTCCATCTATCGAATCCTCGTACAACCGCCGAATCATTCCGTACGCAGAGCAAACCGGGGATCGCCAGTAGTGCCAGCTGCTCGATAACGAAGTCACAGACATACTCAGAATCCACCTCGCGCTCTGAACCGATTCGATAGCTGTACGAAAATTCGATGGTTGGACGCGAACGCCTTACTAAGGCTGTCTCAACCCTCTATCTGCAATGGCAGAACGCAACGACCGACACATCGAAAATAGTGGTTCTGAACCGAGGGGTAGCTAATCATGCGCGTTCCCGTCCCGAAAAACAAACTCGTCGCCTTCACGCTCGTCGGTGCGCTCCTCACAGCTGGTGTCGCCGGATCCCTTGCGCTGCCCGGTGGCGGCCTCGCGCAGACTGGCGAGCAACCTAACTCACCAGATACGCCTGGGTCAGACGACTCACAACAGGTTACTGCGGATGCGCCGACGCCGAATCAGGAGTTTACCCCCGCAGTCCAGACACAGTCCGGATACGAGGACGAAGAACACGAGGAGTATGAAGAGGACGACGAGGATGAAGACGACGAGAAAGAATACGAAGAGGAACACGAGGACGAAGAACACGAGGAAGAACACGAAGAGGACGAGTGACCGAGATGATGGGATCGCTCGCATCGGTCTACGAACGGTTCGGGGACACCTACCGCGAGTTCGAGTGTTGTGACACGACGTTTCGGATTCAGGCGACGGGTGTTCGGGCCGAGGCTGGGGCAACTGCGGCTCGAAAAACGGCTGAATCACTCGAAGCCCAGCTGAACGCCTTCGATGCGGCGAGTGCCGTCAGTCAGCTCAACCGTGAAGGAGAAGTCAGGAACGAACACGTTGCCCGAATCGTTCGCCGTGGAATCGAATACAACGACCGGACCGGCGGGGTGTTCGATATTCACCAGGGCCGCGTCGAACACGACCTCAAGACGTTCCTGCGTGGTGACAGCGAAACACCACCAACGGAGTTTGATACCGGAACTGTCCAAACCCGCGGATCTCACATCACGACTGACGTCGAACTCGACCTCAATGGCCTTGCCAAAGGGTACATCGTTGATCGGGCCAGCGAGGCACTCGGCGGCGTCGGCCGACGTGGGTTCGTCAGTGGTGGCGGTGATATGTCCCCACCGACGGGACCTGTCGCCATCGAGAGCCCGTACGGTGACGACACACCGCTGAAGGTCCTCGACACGGACTGGTACGTCGCAACATCCGGCGGATACCGACGGTCGCGAAACGGTACTGACCACGTCTACGATCCGACCACCGAATCGCTCGGCTCCCGTCACGAGTCCGTCACCGTCGTGGCGCGCCGAGACTGTATGGAAGCCGACGCCCTGGCGACAACCCTCGCAGCACTCCCACTTGCCGAGGCACGCGAATTAGCATCAGAATGGGAGGGTCTGGAGGCACTCATCATCCACGACGGCGTCTTTCATCCAACAGAAGGGTTTGAGACACATGTCCTGGACACATAAGCAACGAATCACCGTCGTAGCAATCGTCGTCTTAGTGGTGGCTGTCCCTGCGCTCTGGCAGATCGGAGACGTGCGTGCCACCCAAGCGACCGAACAAAAACAAAGCGACCTCGCCGACCAGACCGTTTCGACGCGACAGGCCCCAGCCGATTACGATGGTGATGGTATCAACGACTCCGCGGATAAGTGTCCGACACGACCGGAAACGAAAAACGGGTTCCAGGACGCGGACGGCTGTCCCGATGTCGTCGAAACGACGGGGGCATCGTGATGTCACAGCTCATCTGGCTCCTCGACCGAGGTGCCGCACTCGTGACGTATCCGGCGTTGTATCTGGCAGTTCTCACGGGAATTCTCTACAACACGGAGTCGTTTGGAATGCTCCACGAGGCCGCTCAACGAATCCATATCGAACTGTCCGTGTTCGCGATGATCGTCACGTTGCTACACGCGGGACTCGGTGTCCTTGATGCGTGGTTCGTCGCCACCGGACAGGTTCCAGCGCCGGCATACTCGATGCCGTACTTTCTGGGCGGCATCGCCGTCGGTGCGGGGGCACTGCTTATGCTCGTCGTCGCGGTGCTTGGCTTTACTGATGCAAAACGCTTCCAGCGCCCCTGGGGCCCACGCGTCGTCCACTCATTCGCATATGCTGGGTTCGCCTTCGGGACAATTCACGCGGCCGCAATCGGGACTGATCTGACGGGACTCATCCGTCCTCTGCTGGGACCCTCAGTGGCGTTTCTCGTGTACGTGCTCCTGTTGCGTCTGTTGGTGCTTCGGGGGATTCCGCCGAACACGACCCCGGGTTAGTAGCTGTCCCAGAGGCCTAGGATACGGTCGACGACTTTGTCTGTGAACGAGCGCCGGTGAACCGTATAGAGGTACTCGACGCGATCGGGATCGCTGACCTCGTAGACGACACTCCGGCCGTCGCGTTCTTTCGTGACGAGGTCAGCCTCGGCGAGCTTCGAAAGATGCCACGAGACGGTCGATTGGGCCTTGTCGATTCGGTCGCTCAGTTCGGTCGTCGAGAGCGGACCGTCCGTGAGAAGATGTGCGAGGATGCGGCGACTGTATTCCCGGCGCAGCGCGTTCATCACTGTTCGATCGGCTTCGTCGAACTCGGCAGCCGGATAGTACCGCGTGTACTTGCCGTCGTCCGAGACGTCGATCAGGTCTTCATCGGCGAGCCACCTGAGCTGGTACTGGAGCGTCCCTTGTGCGTACTCAAGATCGTCAAGGAGCGCGCGAAAGTGAATCCCGGGCGTATCGGCTATCCGCTGGTAGATTTCCCGCCGAGAGGCCAATTCGAGATCCGGGTCCGACATTGCTCAGTCCCGCGTCAAAGCGACGAAAAACGCCAGGAGGCCACCGAGGATCAGGATTGCACTCCCGTGTTCGAGTAATTCCAGCGTAGCGTACGGGAAGTACGGGAGCAGCGGGTACTCGAGAAACACGATGAGTCCGTAGATAGCGAACATCGCGTACCCGAGCGTAACGATCCACATACGACGATCACGTTCCCGCCGCCATGCGAGGAAGCTGAGTACACTCAGGCCTGCAGCGAGGACGAAGATACCCAGACTGACGTATTGTTCGAGGAGTTGAGCGAGTGGCATACGTTGTACCTGTGCACACAGCCGGTGCGACGTGCTCGGCGATCGATACAATTCAATCGAAGGGGGTAGCGGGGAAAACGATTGGCGTTCAACCGTCGAATCCAATCTTATGCATTAAGACTACCAGTCTCAACTACTCCGCTCAAATTCTGTCCTTTGACAAACAACATAATTCTAGGACTCTAAGATAGGCCGGCTAGTTCGTGGGAATTCAGAGGTCTCAGCGGTTACGATAGCTCGGAGACGATTCCATGTCTGACTATATTTTATATAGCATGAACCTATAGGATATACCTATATGGTACAGTTACAGGGTGGTAATGATGTCTGAGACACGCCGTGCAGCACTATACCTCGATAAAGGAGGTACCGGAAAAACAACAAGTGCGGTTCATTTGGGCGCTGCACTCAATGACCTCGGTTATAGTGTGCTTGTAGTAGACTTAGCCGGGAAGCAGGGGGATTGCGCTGATGCACTCGGCATTCTCGGAGAGGTCCAGACTGACATTGAGAATGAGGACGACTTCCCAAATGTTGCGACAACGATGGGAAGTCGGTGGAGCGACGTAGCAGATATGGTCGGAGACGAGGAGGCTGTTGACCGACTGGTCTACCAGACTAACGCCGGCATCGATCTTATTCCGGCACACCCGGATCTTGATGGACTGGATGCAGACCTAGGCAACATTGATAACGTTGACGAACGGTATAATCGACTCCAAACATTCTTAGACGAGTTTGTGGAGCCAGTCAACCGGTGGGACGTAGTCCTACTGGATATGCCAGGACTCGCTAACAATATCACTTATAATGGCCTTTGGGCCGCTCAGAACGTTGTGACACCAGTCAGTATGGGTAGTTTCGAGCTTAAGCAAGCGCGCTCGCTTGAAGATGATCTTGAACAGATCCGCTCGAACTACGGGCAAGAAGTACGACTAAGAATGCTCATTCCGAATCTGTTTGACAGGCGGACTACGCTTCATGCTGACCTCTTGGAACGCTTCGAGAACGAGTTCGCGGATCTCGTGGCTCCAGAATTTGTCGTTGACTCACAGCAAATTCGGACCGTCACTGAAGCGGGTCAAACGTTGTTTGATCTCAATGAAGATAACCTTCTAAAGACTGGCAAAGATGCGCGTGATGCATTCCTTGCAAACGCTGAAGAACTGTACTACCGACTTGGAGAGAGCCAATGACAGATAACGATATTGATGAGAGATTAGATGAACTGCGAGAAGAGGAATCAACCGGAAACCGCTTAGATCGCGATGATCCCCAAAATCAGGCCTCTTTCGTTGATGTCCTTGTTGACGCGCTTGACTCAGCCGAAGCTGGGGACCTCTCTGAGACAGTTACTGCATATGACCCGACACTTGCAGCTGTCCTTCAGGCACTTGAGGAGGATGATCGAATGGACGATATATTTAATCAATTACGTGAGGCGTACGACGGAGAGTCAGGCCTCACAGACGAAAGCCGAAGCGCTATTATTCGACTAGCCGTCCGTGTAGGGCTTCAAGAGGGTACTGACGATGTCATGGATGACCTCAAGCAAGCCGTTGAAGATCGCCGGACAACCACCATCTAGTCCCTGTTAGTACAGCTGTAGCCAATGGAATTGTCCTATACCTAAACCCTATAGCAAAAACCTATAGTTTTAGCCTATAGCTTGAGACTCAGGGTTGAAGTCGTGTAACCGCTTCTTGAAAACTATCACTAACCTCGGTCACGTAACCAATTCTCTGGAAAATTCCGATCTACACTCTTTCAAGATCACTACACAGAAAGCTCGTCAATCGGAGCCAGATACTGATTTTCCCACTCTCGATGGCCTTGGAGGTCTCGCACGCCACGCCTTGTCAGTCGATACTTGTTTCCTCGTCCGTTCTTATCCATTTTCTTGATAAGCCCTTTCTCAGCCATTTCGTCCAGTTGCGGATACACACGTCCGACTGTGATCTCCTCGGCATAGTATTCCTGCAGTTCGGCGGTGAGTTCTGTCCCCATCGGATCGTCCATGCCTGCGATCACGACTAGCATATCACGTTTGAAACTATTCACATCGTACATCCTGTCAAACCAAACGCCACGTCCGAGAGTCATAATCTTATTTATTCGCACTCATCTGAACCCGCCTTGGTAGCCTCCTGAAGCGCTGTATCGACCCTTTACCTTACACACAATGTTGTTTTATGCAGCCCTCGCAGCCGGAGGCATCACACAATGTCCAATCCATCAGACGACGCATTGCTGACAGAACTCGCAACCTACCAGAACCGGAAGCTCCTACTCTGGCAGCTCGCAGCAGACGGACGCTCGTTCTGTGGTATCCAGTTTGTCGCTCGGGAGCACGACCTGCAGAACGCGCCCGTCGACAAACAAGTCCAAGCCTTCGTCGATGATATGCTCTCGGATGGAGAGGTTCGACCAGAATACGACGCAATGGCGGACTGGGAAGCCCTGGAAGCGAACCACGGCGACACCGCCGACCAGTACCTCTAGGTCAGGCTCACTCCAGTAGCGATTTTGTGTCGCCTCCATGGCTGGAGGCTTTCCAGATGTTGCCTACAGACGAACCACCGTTTGACCCGATCTTCGTCGATGAACCGCTGCTGATCCCAAACTACAAAAAGACGATCATCAGCAAAGTCGGCTTACCGTTCTACGCCGACGTTGACCGCCCCGATGAAGTGCCCGCTGATGAGCGCGAGCGAACCATCGACCTCGCAGAACGAATCCTGCGCGCCGGCGGCGTCCGAACCGGCTTCGGGCACCACGAAGAAGTCCGAACCTCGATGGAGTCGTGGGCTCCCGATGCTGGCGAGGATCGCGACGCTGACCCCGGTTACTGGCGGTCGTCAGTCCTCTTGATGTCGCCCCAAGAGATGAACTTCGGACAACTAAACGGCGAACCCGAGGAGAGGTACAAGAAGGCCAAGACCGTGCTTGCGTGGGCCGCCGACTGTATCGACAGCGACGTCCCTCAGGAGATCGAGCGGTCCCAAGCCGGGGACATCAAGCAAGCATGGCGCGACGCCGCAGAAGCCGAACTGACTCAACGAAAGATCGACCGGTTTGCTGAGGACCCGCCAGACAAACTCGATGGGTGGACGAAACTTGACGCCAACCACGACGCTGTTGAAGTGGCCTACGTCGCTGACAACCACGGGACGCCGTCGGTTGCAGCCGTGTTTGAGGGTGCCGACGGCGATTTAGAGGCCCACGAGTTCACGCTAGAAGAGTGGCAAGAGAACGACGGCAATCCTCGCGAGGCAAGGCCAAATCGGTACTGTGTCACGACTGACGGCGACGGGGCCTACGCCCAACTCCGCTCCCATCTGTTGACCTTCGAGGTCGAGCCGATGGAGGCACTCGAAGTGTAGATCATTCCTTCGCTCAGTACAGAGGAGCGAGATATCGTACCGCTCTGTGTTTTATTCGGTGCTTGTCAACTATACCATACGGGATACAGAGGAGTAGAGGAGGCATCGGTCACGTTGACCGTGATTTATTCACGGTTCATCTGGCGAATCCGATGTGTAGACCGTGGGTGCATATAGTTACTACATACATCCGAGCGGGCCTCGTGGCGTTCCCATGCTCACAATGAGCGTGCTTGGAGCGCTCGGATTGACCAGTGTCATAACTCTATGGCCGATACTCACCGCGGTCCTTCTCGGCATCGTCATCATATTGTCGTACAACGGTGTACGATCAACCAATCCCAACCGACTAGAAACGCCCTAGTCCGTCCCCCACGAATCCGATTCATCCAACTCTGTTTTCAATGAATCAGTAGGCTCGAACTCGGCACGAGCTTGGTCATAAGCATCCTCTGCCATTTTAATCGGTGTTCGATACTCGATGTATTTCGGTTTGATGTGCTCCGGAACCTGTGTAGGCATCCCAGTCGGATAGCGCAGACGGAAATCCCGATTCGTATTGATGTTGCTATTCGACCCCGAGTACACCATCCCCGCATCATCAGCCACCACCAGCAGAGTACTTGCCCGTGAACGAATCACGTCAACCTTTTCGTCGGGTGGATCGGAAACCTGTGTTTGTCTCGTCAGTTCGTCTACGAAATCGACTCGGTCGAATTCACGAGGCTGTTCCTTGTCCGCGGCATGCTGTTTGAGCATCAGCCCCATGAACGTCTCACGGAGCGCAATGAAGTCATGACTGTTGAGCGTACAATTGATTTCCGTGTTCTCTCCTTTCCCGTAATCGAACCCCGATTTAAGCACAGTCCGTAGCTGCCGATGAGCAACCGTACCATACTCCTTCCGCAACTCAACCTGCCGATCCCCGTTCCCCTCGTAGTCGTCGTCAACCACCCACAACGAGTAATTATCCGGAGAGACACTACCCTTCATGTACTTGAAATCGATATCCGGCAGATCCTCTTTGGGAGCCGCGGTGACGAACTGGACATGGCCGGGGTCAAGACCCTCAATCGGGATTTGCTCTAGAAGTTCCTCTTCGTGACCAGTGTATAAGTCGCTAACTTTATTGATGTTTTTCGCCCACTCAATGTAGTTCTCACCGCCTGCCTCACACACCACGAAACAGAGATGAACCTCTCGATAGTCTTGCGCCGTTAACAGCAGGTCGGCGGGGGTCTCTTGAATCTCGCACAATGGGTTCGTAAGCGCAACCTCATACTCTGTCTCCATACCTTCATCGTTGTATGGATGGAACCCATCAGCAATCGCTTCGAACACCTCATGCTGGGGCTCGTGCTTGTTCCGGAGTAATGCCTTTACAGCAGTATCAGAAGCGTCGTACGACAGCTCTCTGTGCTTCTCCTCGTACTTCTCCCGGAAGTCAGACTCATCCCGATCAGAAAGCCTGGGAAGGTAGTTATCCGAGTCTACATCTTCCGGCGAAATCATGTTAGACCTCTACTGCTCGGCAGGTAGGATCGAAGTGGTCCTGAACGAAGTTGTAGATACGGAAGTGCTGGTCAATTCCTGAACCCTGATGTGGGTATACTCGAATCGTCTTTCGCCGCCCACGGAGTTTGGTGCTACCGTAGCTGTTCGTATCGACCAGTTGCGCGTCGAAACCGGGAGTGTTTGGCTTTGCTTTGTAGCCTGCAACACTGAACTCCATTTCCTCCTCGCTGATGTGGGGAGCGAAGCTTTCGAGCGGTTCGGTGCTCATTGCTTCATCCATCTCTACAGCCCATGGTCTGCTGCCCGAAATAGTACGATCTTCGAACTGCTCGCTCCGTGCATCGGTATCGTACCCACCGCTGTTAATCGCGTTCTTCACGCGACTTTTTCGGGTCCGTTCACTTCGATATAGCTCCCACGTCTCTGTAATCGAGCCACCTTGGTGCTTGAAGACACCTTCCTGTTTAATTCCGAACTTGAAATGGTTCGGGCGTTCGAACACGAGGTTTGTCGGGAGAACTCCATATTTGATGCGCATCTCCTTGTACGCCTGACGACCATCCTCACCCCAATACGAAACGGTACGGTCGACTTCGTCGCGTTTCTCTGCTGGAATTTCTGTATATTCGGACCGATGGCCAGTAAAGAACGGAATAATCAGATCATCATATTCGCGTGACATCTCTGCGCGTAGCAACTCCATTTGTTCCATGGAGAGCCAGAATCGACCCAGGTTTGGGTCAGATTTAAGGAAGTTTTCGATGGTTCCCGGCATCTCGTCTGTGATGTTTGCGGTGGTGAGGAACACGGGGAAGTCCTCATCGAGATACACGTAGTATGGAATTGAGGACGATTCGGTGTGGGCTGCCAAGAGATAGAGATTGTCGGTTGACCAAATGGTTTCGAAGCCATTTTCGAGAGTTTGGACGAACTCCTCTTTGGTGAGGTAGTCGCTAACGGACCCAATCAGATTGATGTTCCCATCGACATCGTCTAAATCAACATCGTTGGTGATGTACTGGAAGAAATCGGACTCTGAGGAGAAAGAGAGATCTTTCGCTTCAAGGAAGTCTAGTTCACTCATGATGGGTGTCCGATGGATAATGCTCTCGGCTGTGTGGGTGTAATAACTGAATTAGCGGCCCAACATAAGTGTTCACTATCTCACCTACTTTTCAATCATCAGCGGTTCCGTCGTCCTCAGTATCTGGCATCCAGTCTTCCCCGAAAAGAGACTGACGACGATGCTCTAAGGAACTAATCGAGTCGTAGAGGTCTTTTTGATCTGGTTCAGGAATGTCCTCGCCGGATCTGACAGCAGTGATGATTGCCTTGTATCGGAGCACATCAGAATAGAACTCGACAACATCTTTGAGGTCCTTCCGACGAAGCAGCCCCAGCTGACCGACATTCGACTCGTATATCGTGGTCGGAATTGACCCTGCTGGTGGAACGTCAAAAGGGGAGAGCGGCTTGTCTGAGGGTGGTGATCTCCGGGAATTCATCGAGTTCTTGCAATTCTCAAGACCCTTCATTGATTGAATCTCGGCCTTGAGCGCCTTTTTCAGTTTGTGACCGCTCCAGACTTGGCGAACGCCATATGCTAAAATACCACCTCCGAGAAGTGTGGCCGCTATTGATACCCAGGCTGGAACGGTCATTGGCACACCCCAGTTATTTTCCGTGGTTCACATATCTCTTTTCAAGACGATCTGGTTGGACCCGAGTAAACCAGATGCTGTGGAGAGAACTACCGAGCGTTACTGGGGTAGGAGGGGTTATTTATATGGGGCCCTTGGTTGGGGTGATTGGATGGCCTGCCCATGACCGATACGCGCTGTGTATCTTGCATGGCTATCGGAACCGCTCGTCAAACTGGTGATACTATTGACAATAAGTATGCAGATATATCAAGCGGCTGTTTCACTCACTTGCGCAGGTGAATAAACTATATTCAACGGCTGATATCACAGACCGAGAACGATTTTTTGGCCCCCAGTCGGCTGCGGGGCGGTCCAGTGAGAGCGTCCCGACAGTACTCATGGCATCGAAGACCACCAACAGCGATCAGACCGGAGAACAGCACCCAGCATCTAGCGAAGCGCAGTTCCCAGACCTTACAGTCCGCGCCGAGGGGACCGCAAACCGACTTCGGCGCGTGAACGAACCCGGGAAGGCCGATTGTCTCGAAACAGTCGAGGTCGAGCTAGCTGTCGAGTACGATATCGCCTCCTACGACGAGTGGCGCAATCTCGTCGACCCAGACTACGCCATACACGGACGGACCGTTGAGAAGGGCACGATTATCGACGACCTGCTTGACAGACTTGAAGGCCACTACCGCCGGCAGTCGTCCTCTAGGTATGAAGCCCCGGACTGGAATCTCACGGTGACCGGCTCGGCGACTGCTTGGCGACGACTCTTGATGGAATTTACCCAGATGCGCGGTTCAGATTCCGACCGTGCCCACAAAGGCACCCTTCGTCTCAAACGGTTGCTCGCCGCAGACCTCGTAGACACAGGCGCAGCGCTGGCTGCCCTCGAACTCATCAACCAGTATGATCTGGACAGGGCCACGGACACGTTCATCGCAGAAGTGACAGACAGCACGGGCGACGAGTAGCCAACCCGTCCTGTCTTGGCCTCGGCTCTTACCGAAGACAGCAAAACACTGGTATCTGTCTCGAGGTTGGTAGATCGGGCTGTGCAAGATGCACAGCACGAGTCTTGCACGACGGTGCAGTCTATTCGAAACCGAAATTATCGGTCAGTTGTGAATACGACAGCCTTGATTATGCTACGTGACGAGCTACTGCGCAGATTTATCATCGTCCTCCTCATAAGTCAGAGGTGAGGAGAACTACAGATGTGCGGGGAGCAGGTCTCGCTCGACACCATTCTTGATGCTGTCTATGACCTCGGATATGACTCCATTGATCGGGCTGAAGGGTTTCCAGACGAAGCAAGCGGACAAGTCGCACTCCCAGAAAAACATCGCCGAGAACACCCAGAAGGGCTGCGGCGTTTTCTCCCGCGTGTCTACTGTGACGCAGGCAATCCAGACCTCGTTCCTGATGACCTCCGCGCGGCTGTTGAAGAGTGCGGCTGGACTGTCCAAGCAATGGGACGGGACGGCCAGACAGTGACGGTTGTCATCTCAAGGAATGGTGTGTAGTGGGTGAACGTCTCTGACGGATTGATCTACCGATATTGTCGTATCACCAACGGACGCCAATCGCTGCATTGATCCTCTACATCTTGCACGGGAACCAGTGACAACATCATCAGGTCGACAACTGTTTCACTGTATCAGAGGGTGTCATAGAACTCTTCTCACACCGTGATGATCGTGCTTCCCGGATTGTCTCCGCGTTCGTAATTGGTGATTGCGACGACTAGGCGAAGACACAGTGCGAGGAAGACCTGCGCTCGTGCGTGGACGCGGCCTCGGGCGTGCGTTCGCCCGAGGCCGCAGTCCTTCACTGATTCGTTGGTTCGTTCCACTCCAGTGCGGCGATTGTACGTCTGGTTTAGTATCGATTGTTTCAGCTGTACATCCTCGCTGTGTTTCTCAATGCGGTCCTCGACCCTGTATTCGATATCTTTCGGGTCGTCAGCGTTTCTAGCATTGTACGGGGCGACTGGCACGACCCCTGTGGCCAGCAGGTGGTCGTGCCAGTCGAGGGTGTCGTAGGCGCTGTCACCGACCATCCAAATCGGCTTGGCGACGGCGAGCGCGTCACAGGTGACGCGCATCGCTGTCTCTTCTGGCGCTTGTTTGCTCTCGGTGAACTCCGCTGCAATCGGTATTTTTTGTCCGGTCGAAACAATCGTACAGCCGTAGCCGTAGTAGTACTCTTCATCGGTTGGATCGTAGCATTTCGACGCATCTTGGTCAGCGGGCATCGCCCTCACGTCGGTTGAATCGATGCAGTAGGTCAAGTCGAGCAGGCCGCGCCGTAGTACTTAGGAGAAGAACTGCAAGCGAGAGCTGAGGAATTCGTCGATCCATGATTTGGCGAAGCTCAGCCGAGACGTGAGTTGTTCGAACAGTTCTGAGACGAGAGCGCGGAACTCGTTCGCGCTCTCGACAATCAGTGGAGAGGCTTCCCATTTCAGACTCTTCCAGATCTGCTCGATTGGGTTGAGGTCTGGGGATCCAACCGGTAAGAAAACGAGATCAATCCCGAGTTGATGGGCACGCTTGCGTGTGAATTCGCACGTGTGCGCGAAGTGATTATCCAAAACGAGCAGAATCCGCGTTGCGGGATTCTGCTCGCGGATCCTCTCTAAACACTCACAAATCCGTTCTTTCGTCTGGTCTTCTGGGAAACTGACCACACTCTCACCGTTGAGTGCGTAGAAGCCGACCGCTGGTTCGAAAATCTTCACCAGCGGTCGTTCATGATGCGGATCATCGACATACCACAACCGGCGCGAGTTATCGTACGGCTGTGGATGCGATGCATCGAAAAAGCCGACAACAGTGCCTCCATCTGTGCAGACATCCTCATCGACGACCCAGCCTTCCTCGTCGTCGTCTTCGCGTTTATTGTGTGGTTCCTCAGTATCCTCGGCGAGCGCGTCGTTGACGCGCTCGTCGAGAATTTCTTCGGCATTATCTGGCCGTGACGGACGTTTTGTCCGTGGAATTGCGTATGACAATCCGAGATCCTTGAGAAACTCACCCAGGTAGACTGGATGGTACTCAACGCCGAACTCGTCGTTGATGAGATGCTGGATTTCCTGTGGTTGCCACGGTTGGCCGTCACGGAGCATCTCCAAGAGTTGTTCCTGCTCGTCTTCGCCGAGCTTCGGGGGACGTCCGTCCCCGAAGTTCGGCGTTAATTGGCCAAGACCACCTTCGTTCCAGCGACGTGCCCACCGACTACCCGTCGATTCAGATTTGCCAACGCGGTCAGCTGCCTCCTCAAGGCTGTCGCCCTTGTAGAGATTTTTCACGAACGTGAGGCGGCGGACGACCTTCGGATCGTCCGCCTCCGATAGCAACCGATTGAGATCATCTTCACTCAGATGGCGGACGATCTCTTTGCGTCGGTCCCCACTCATTGCAACACCTTCTCAGGCTATCCCCATAACTTCACTTGGGTACTACGGGCGGCCTGCTCGACGAGGTGGTCAAAGACTTCGTCGACGACGTGTTCGAGGTCAGTAAGGAACCGATCGACCGCGTCTCTTGACGGCGGTCGATCGAAGCCACAGCTCAGCCAGACAACCGTGTTCTGAAGCTCCCGCTCAGCAGGACGAATTCCGTAGATATCACGGTAATAGCAGTGGAGGAACCCACGCAGCATCTCTGGTGGTTTATGTTCTCGTGTTCGCCCCGTCTCCGCCGGGGCGAACACGTCGAACTCGCCAAGAAACTCGAAGGAGAGATGCTCAAACAACGCTAACGTCTCGGTCTCCGCGACATTGAAGAACGACTCTACCGAAGGCTCATTCTGCAGGGTCGCTGAGTCCATACCACCTCAGCATTCACCCCGCTCTTTGGTGTGGTAACTGTTCTATGACACCCTCTGTATCAGGCAAGACTCTCGCTCTCTGTTGGTTTGTGCTTCCCTCGGGGCTGGAGTTTAAATACGATGACGAACGCAACCAAGCGTGTGACTGACCGAAATCCTGAGTACGATCCCGCGGATATCCTCGGTGCCGCGAGTTCCGACCCTGAAACGAGGGGAAACGGACGGGAACGAGTCCTCGAATCCACCGGCTATCCCGACCGTACAGAGGATGAGACTCGTACCTGCAGAACCTGCGGACAGGATATCCCACGGGATGAACGCCAGTGTCCGTTCTGCGCTCAAACCGGCGTCTCAGAGATACCTTCCGACGATCAAGGTAGTAGTCCACTTGGGGAGTGGACATTCGGGCGGGTAGTACTCGCACTCGTCGAAGCGAACACCGACTTCCATGCACGAGCCCTCGGCGCTGCGGCCTTCTCCGTTTCCGACAGCATCGCGAGCGGCGAAGACACCTCCCATGGAACCGTGAAGTGTCGAGCAGCGTTCGGGACCGAGCCAGCCGCCACTCTCACGAAGGGCTGGCCCGACCTTCCGACCGAAACCACGATCGACGAGGAACCCGGACAGGCACTCTTGGAGACAGCCGACGAACAGACCAACTGGGACGGAGATGGAGACGACGTCCAGCCACGGATCTATCTTGAGGACGGGTCGCCAGTCACCGACCGCTCGGAGTTCCAGCAGCTCACGGATGAGTTCCGAGAGGCTGATGGGATGTACTGGCTTGTTCCCGGTGTCGTGCAGCGCCATCAGGCGAGAGCCGAACCGGAGATAATCGGTGTCGGGTTCCACTGTCGTCAGTGTGGCGCCGTGACGGGACACGAATCACACGGGCTGGACGGCTTCGAGTGCCACCCACACCTTGACCGCATGATCTGGACCTGCAGGGAGTGTGGGCAGCACCGACACGAGCCCGAACAGGAAGATGACACGGCAGACGTCACGGGCTATGAGCATCTTCCCGACGGCGTCTCACCCGAGGACATCCACGGCGACGAGCCAGACTTCCAGGAACAAGCGTTTCAGGACCAGATCGGTGCCTATCGCGAGCGGAATGGCTTCTTCCCGTGGGAGCGGTAGTCCTCAGTTGAAATTGCAGTCAATCCGGCAGTAGCCGATCCAAGACGACACTCGTCCCGTCCTCGGTCCGGGGCACTGTATTCTCCAGCAAGTGCTCGTCATTTTCGTCGACGTCGAGAATGCCGGGTTCGACGATGCGAGGACCGTCCTCCCGTTCGCCGGTGAGGGTCAGGCACAGCTGGCCGTCGACCTTCCCACCGACAACCGAGATCGTCGCAACTTCGTCGGGAAACGAGACGGTCGTCCAGCCATCGGGTTTCCGGACCCGCAATTCGGTCATCAGTTCTTCTTCTCTCGGCGAAAAGCATCAGCGCTCTGGCTGGGGTACGAGCCATTTTGTGTCTCCCTCGGAGCCGGAGGAGATCATGAGTACCACAGCGCCTTCCTTCGAGGAGTATGACTTCGACCGCGGCGACCACGTCCGAACCGACTGGACCGACGGAGACGGCCCACTCGATGCAGTCGTCGGAACCGTTACAGAAATTTCGCGTTCCGGCGGCAACGTGATCGTCTCTGTCGAGGCTGACGACGACCAGTATCCCGACCGCTCGATCTACGGCGGGACCCATGATTGCGCTCCCGAGTGGGTCGAGACAATAGAGCAATCCTAGTCTGACAGCAAGGGAACTCATCCCTATTTTCTGAGCCTCTACCGGGCGAGAGGCGTTCCAGAGAGAGCATCTTAATTACCAGCTATGTCTAGCGTGTCATAGAAATCGTCACACCCGATTTACTGCGGTGCAACCGGGCGTGAAAATGTTGGGATAGGTATAGTTACAGAAGGTAGTGCAAGATATAGAGGGTCAGAGGGTAGAATCAGCACCGTAACCGAAACTAAGACGGGATCTATTTTTGCTCTGTGGTGTCTCAGCGGTCGTCACCGCGATTGGGTAGCGGACGCCCCGAACCAAAGTGTGTCCCTCGCCTCACTGTCTCTTCGCGTCGATTGAACTTGATTACTCCCACAGACTGTAACTCGGGGAGATGGACGTGGTAGAATTCGTACACCAGTGTAACGTACTCCTCGGAGGAGAGCGTTTCATCATCCCGAACAATCGGCGTCGCGTCGATCGTCTCCTCCGCTGCTAAGGCGGCCACTATTCGTTCTTGTTGCGTTCGCAGCGCAGTCTGGAAGTCCTCACGACTCGACGCAGTCTGCTCATTCATCTTCAGTCGTGACTCCGAGGTCGAAATTCACACACCCACACTCCGAGCACTCGTCCTGATACGGGGTGACCTCTGCACCGGGCGTCCGTTTCCGGCCTATTCGAGGCGTTCTGTAGCTAGCACACTCAATGCGATACGGGAGCATTGGTGCTGATTACGCCCCCTCGACAGGATTCGCCTCGATGGCATCTTCACCAGTGACCGTGATCTCGAATCCTTCGTACCTGAAGGAAATATTGACACCGCTCCCCAGGTCGGCAGACGGCCCCGTCGCCAGTCTGTCAAGCGCGTCTGTATCGACAACGGACTGGAGTGTTGCTAGGTGCTGTGGCTCTCTGTCAAGAGCGGCAGCGACAATTGCAATGACCGCTAAACTCGTCGGGTCACGAGTACTATCGTACGTAGCTTTGAACGATTTCCTTTCCGCGTCGAATTCAATCGGGCTCAGTGACTCCGCAATCCCTCTATCGACAGCCATCGTCTGAGAAGTTTTCATTAATAAAACAGAGGTCGTCTACGGGGTTGAGGGTGGCTTTTGCTATAGCAATGTGTTCTTATACGAATTTTCTGTGCTTATTCTTCAGGAGAGATGAGGGTACTGGCTACGAGGCGTCGGAGACCGCGCTGCAACCGTGATGAGACCGCCTGTCGGGTGATGCCGAGTTCATCTGCGAGATCGGCTTGCGTGGCGTCGCGTGGCGAATCGAAGTATCCGCTCGAATACGCCAGTAACAGTGCGTTCCGTTGCCCATCGGTCAGGTCGTACTCCCGGTCGGATTTGAGTGACGAGATCGCGTGTAGTTCAGTCAGTTCGATCGGGATGTCGTAGTTTTGGCAGTACGTCTGGAAGTCGGCGAGGTCTTGTTGCTCGTTTGCCCGGACTGCGAACGTCCATTGCTCTTCGCTGCCGATGCCGGACAGGAGGGTGACCTCGGTATTGACGATGGCAGTGAGAATGCTCTCGTGATCGAGGTTCCAGTCGATACGGACGAACATCTGTTTCTCGACCTGGTCGATTATTTTGACCTGATCGATTCCGATGTCAGCACTCAGATCTGTGGTGAGTTTGTCGGTGTCATCAGCGGAGATCCAGAAGTAGGGAATGACAGCCTCGCCCGTCGGGACGACACGATCTAACTCGATTGTGACATCCGTCAACTGCTCAAACACCACGGCCAACGGGAAATCGTCGTGCTGGATCGTGAACGAGGCCTCGATTGTCATACTAACCGACTAGTGGGTCTCCCTCTTGTGTCAGTCGCTGTTGAGACCCATGCGGGGACGGGCGAGATGTAGTCAGTCCAGTTCCTTCGCTGCTCACTGGTGTGTGGGTTCCAACCAGGGAGCTGGAGTGCTGACTATGCGCTGTGTATTCGGTAAACCCACTAAAACCGATTGCCGCTTGAAGCCTTCAATAAGGGTGCATGAGTGGGAGCGATGGCCTCAGACGCTCCCGAGGCCCCAACCATTTGTGGAGGCCGCCAAGGTTGTGATACGTTAGCAGAGGTCATAATTCATTCGTCTGTTCTGCTCGGTGGAGTCAGTCCGCTGGTGACTGATTCGCGCTGTGTATCTTGCACACGCGTCTTGACAAGACTTGGATAGGCAGACCGTGCGGAGCTTTCTATGACACGCTGATGTCGAAAAAACACGCGATCCAGACCAAGTTGAAGGGCTACGTCGTCATGACTCAGAGCGGGCCAGACGGCCTCGGCTTTGGCACGTACACACGCACCCATCCTGCGTACCTGAAAGCGCGCATTGAGGCACAGCAGTCTCCAGCAGCCGTCGTCGTGGTCAACGTCAAGCGAGCACGCCACATCGCTCGCGAGTACCACGGCTGGGACCTGCCAAGCGAAGACGAACTCTGTCACCAAGCGATGGAGGGCGATGCGTGATGTCCAGTGACTCGTCCCAGTATATGACCTGCAGAACCGACGAGTGCGACGCGCCGATCTTCGACGCCGAGCGCATCGCGTCTGTCGACGGAGAGTACGGGCCGTACATGGCTGTCGGGCGTCACGCCGGCGTCTGTTCGAGCGGCCATCTCTCTGTCTGGGACGTCGCTGAGGCCTGAGTCCCGTCGAGTGCGTACTCGTACTGGAAGCAATTTTGTGTCCCCCGAGAGGGTGAGGGGTTTCCCGAACATGAGCACCGAACAGCAGTCCGTCGACGAACAGTCTCCAAGCACCGAAGCCGACGACCGACCAGACATTCGTGCCCAGCATGAACGGGCACAGGCCAGTGGCGAAGTTTTTCAGGGCCGTCCTCACGGTGAGCGATGATACCCTAGATTGTTACCGGTTCCAAACAGCGGCAGTGTGTGTCCAGAAGTCCTATCTCGATAGGGTGATCTACGATCCGATCACCTGGGGAAGAAACACAGTCACTCACTCTGTTCATGATGTACATCGGCCAGTATAGAGAGCTATCCATCGCCTCTACAGATAGGTAAGGCGAGTGCCTTGGGGATTTACCCCGAGGTTCTTTACCTGAATTGATAGAATTGCTTTACGGATTCATTTTCGATCGTCGCAGCTGCACCGGGAGTGAGCGTCAGCAAACTCCACGAGATATTGGTGGATTTCTTCCGCCAAGTCGTGCATTGCCATGGCGAAGTCTCGACCGGGCCGGTCGATGTCATAGTAGAAGCGTGCCCGATGTTCCGAGCGGAAGGCTTCGATCCGACCAGCGACGTCCTCGTCGGAGAAGACGTTTCGCACTGCGATGTCGTCGAATACTTCCTCGTGTTTAATGTAATCTGCGGACTCCGCCGCCGTCATCTCTACAAGGTAGAACTGGAACGACCGCTCGATGGCGTTGAACGACAGTTCGACGATGCTCACGTAGTTGTTCGTTCCCTGCCGAAGCTGCCGGCACGTCCCCAGCATGGCACAGGCCTTCCCGAGTTGGATGTCAGCGTCGTCGTCAGCCCGCTGCCAGGAGAGCGAGTCCTGTGCCGGCCCGGTTTGGTCATCCTCTAGCAACTGTTCGGCGTGTTCGAGTGCGGCGACGACTTCATTCAGACCCATTTCCAAACACCTCCTGTTTTATCGCGTCGAGTGCCGGCGACTCTCGGAGCGTCAGCCCTTCGGCAAGAATGTTGCCGATCTGGTCGTGGTTCGCGGCCGACTCGCTGGGTTCGACGACAATATGGGCCTCGTACCGATCGCCGTCAAATTCCTCGTCGGCGATCTCCTGTTCGATGGTGTGGGCCTCACGCTGTGCCTGCATTCGGTCGCCCTCGACAACGACGAACAGGTCGATGTCGCTCGTTCGATCAGCGCTCCCTCGTGCGACGCTGCCGAAGAGGACGACGCCGATTTCGTCGGTAACCCGTTCTTCGAGTCTACTCAGAATTGCTCTGACTGGTGCGTGATACGCTGCTTGTGGAATGGTCGTCACTGGATCATCGGCCTTGACAAGCATTGCTGAATCCATCTGAACAGCATTCGCCCGGCCAGATCGGTCGACGGTAATCACGCCAAGTGCTTCGAGCGTATCGACGGCGGCATTCACGCTACTCAGTCCTTTTCCCGTCACCCGGTGGAGCTCTCGATTCGTGAACCTTCGATCTGGGTTGTCGACAAGGATATGGAGGATATCAGCAGTTGCCCCATATCGGAAAGCGTCGGGCTCACCGAGCGGGATGGGGAGCCGAACGTAAGATCCCTCTTTCGGATTCCCACTTTGAACTCCGTCACCATTCATGGCTGGTCTAATGGTTCAAAGAGCCAAAAATCTTGATACTGAAGAGATACAGAGTTCTCGGAGCTGTCTCGACCTATTGCATCGGCGACGCAGCTGCCGAATCGACGAGCGAGTACTTTTGTCTCGACTCGTCCTCCCCGCCTCGAGGAGGTTGTACTGCGCCATTTTGGAGAGGTACGTCCGGACGGTCCGTTTCGTCCATGGGTCGTCTCGGTGGCGTGAGAGTCGAAGAGAATTGCGAGCCGGACCGGATGCTCCCGAAGGACAGCTTGGAGGCCGTCGAGATTAAGGGTGGTCTCAGTCGTGGTCGAGTCCGCGTATCTCACTACTCGAAACGCGCGATTGGAGACGAGAAGGACACGACTGCACTCCCGCTGGCAGTCGGTCCCTTGCAGCGTGGGGCAGACGGCCGGGCGAAGCAGACGGATGCCTAATTATGATGTCGTAGAGCAGCTTACAGGGTAGTTTGTTTCATGACTCTTGAGAGAACTACCCTATCAGTAAGTATGCGAGTGCCGCAGGTCGGCTGCAAACTCTGTTTGTTTATGCTGGCGATTCGTATTAGTATGCTCTTCAGGACAGTATCGAGAATTGTGGCCCTGATAGCCGTGCCGATCATCCCTTGGATACCTGGTGGATAGCAGCGTGGGGCTGGCAGGCGGGCTGAGAGCGCGAGAGACGAGTGTGTGTCGGCGTGGGACTGACGGCCGGGCAGATACAGGTGGTTGGCTGGTGTGACACCTGACCGCCGGGCAGCCGCCGCTGGGCGGCACGCTCGCTCTTGGCGGAGCCGGTGCGTGAGTTGTGGGCCGGCGAAGAGGGTTCGGGTGGCGTGTGTCTCGTGTGTGTCCGGCGGTGGGTTCTGGAACTGCTTGGCCTGGAGTCGAGTCCTGTGGCACTCGTGACAGTGTCGAGGGAGCCGACGGTTCGGCTGGCGGGACTTGAGGGACTGCTGGTGGCGAGACTCGTTGCCCTGACGCCGGCGGCACGGCTGACTTTGACGGGACTGCTGGGGCTTACGGCACCACTCCGAACAGTATCGCGACGACGGACTCGGTGTCGGACCAGCACACCTTGAAAGCCCCACGCCGCTGGCGGTCGCTCAGCGACATATCCGCGCAAACCGCACGCGGATAGGGGCCGCTGACGCGACCACGGCAAGCGCCAGCGGCGTGCCCCTTTCAGTCCCACCCGACTGCTACGGCTCAGCACAGCAGAATCGAACGCACGCGTCGGAGTCGCGCGCGATCCGGCTGAGGAACCCTCGCGGCCGGCGCTCCCTCGCCGGAACGAGGACGCTCCTTGCAGTCGCTGTGTTCCGGGCTGCTCACTTCGTTGCGCTGCCGGGCTTTCACCCATCCGGCACTCGCTTGGCCGCGCGGGATGCTGGCTCACCGCACCCGCACACGATGGGACCGCCCGCCGGGGTGTCAACCACCGACGGTCTTTATATACTATTTTCCCTCGAAACGCGAAATACAAGACGCCGCTTAGAAACCACTCAGACACCCGAATATTGCACTTGAAACAATCCAAATAGTCCGGTAGCTTTAAGTAGTCGGCACCCATGCCTTTACGTACGGAAAGACACGACGCACGCGGCGCTGGCAGGGCAGTTTCACGCCGCAGAAATCGGGTGTAGCAGCACCCGACAAGTGTCTTTCTGTGATGGACGAAAGACAATGTACGCTAGCAATTCCAGCGGTAAGAAAGCATCGGCAAGCAACCAGACGGTTTCCCTTTCGGCCCACGTCGAGGGTGGCCCCGAACAGCTTCTAGAGGCGGTCGCAGAGACGGAGAACGGCGATGAACTCGATTTCAGGATGAATCGGGGTAGCGATAGCCGTGGCAACTTCTACGCCCGGCAGGAGGAGGCATACGACTGGACGCGCTCGACCGAGGTTGGCCCGGACCGGCGCTTTGGCGAAACGCTAGAACAGCAGGAAGAACGCCACGGCCGCGAAGCCGAGCAAGCCCGACACTCCGAGGTCGCACGCGCCCACGTCGACGGTGCCGACCGCGAAGCCTCGGCTCGCCAGCTCACCGACGCCGAAACCGGACGGGCTGACGGGTTCCGCTCCCCGGCTGACCCTCGGCAGTGGATGGACCGCGACACGCTGGCGCGAGTCAACCAGCAGGCCGCGACGCTGGCAGACAAAACCAGTCTGTCGCAGGCGGCGGCGAGCCGCCGACTCGCGGCCCTTGTGTCCGGGCAGATGGGCGACTGTAACAGCCTGTATGAGGCTTCCTTTACCGTGTTCAGGGACGCCCGTGACGAACTGCAAGTCCCCACGCCTATCGACGAAGTGAGCCCCTACGGCTACGAGTGTACGGTCGAGGGCGAAGTGACCCACATCATCGCGGAGCCAGACGCTCGGAACCAGTACCAAGTCCTCTATATCGAGGACGACGAGGGAACGAGCGCGAAGGTCACAGTCTGGGGCAAGTCCATGCATGGCGGCGAGATGGTGCGCACGCTCTGCGAGGGCGACCGGGTGCGAATCTCCGGGGGCAAGCCCGACGACTACAACGGTATCAAGACGGTGGCGGTCACGAGCGACACGCTCATGTGCATCATCGAGCGCGGCGACGGTCCCGCGCCCACCGGACACGGGGGCGGTTCGTTCGGTTCGTCCGGTGATAGCCGAACGGCGGCGTCGTGGGAAGCCGAGTCAGACACCCATCAGTGGGCCAACGAGCGGGACACTGACCGCGCGGTCGCCGTGACGCTCGGGAAGGCCCGCTGTCCCGAGTCCGGGTGTTCGGACCTGTTCGATACCGAGCACGGGGCCGCCACCCATCAGGGGCTCGTCCACTCCAAAGCAGACTAACGCCCGGTAGCGAGGGCGTCCCCCATCGAGCGGGGGGCTTCCTCGGGCGGTGCGACGGTGCTCGCGCACGCGGCCTCGCCGCCGCCTCCGGCACAGCGGACGGCGGCGAGACAACCGCGCGCACGGACTGGCACGCCACCGCACCAGCGCGTCAACGTGGGTCAGTCTGGTGGCGGCTGTGAGAGAGCCGATGTCCTGGTGTGTGCGTGGGCGTGGGCCAGCCGGCCCGGGAGCAACTGGGGCTGAGTGGCTGGTGGGTTGCGACAGCGCGCGACGCCGACGGAACGCTCCGCTCGGCGCTATCGCGCGCCTCGCGGCGGTCCATCGTGCCTGCGGTAGCGGGCGCGATCCCGGCCTGCCGCCGGGAGGTAGACGGGAACCGCTCTTGCCGGTGAGTCGGGGCATCTTCTTCTAACCAACAAAGTCGGCGCAATCTGGGGTGCTGTTGGTTAGTCGGTGTCTGGGCCCGGTATCCCGGATAGACACACCTCGATTTTGTGTGGCCGCAGGCTGGTGGCGGCCAGACAGGGCCGCCGGAAGGTGATATCTCAAATGGGAGACGTCCAGTGTCCACGCTGTGAAGACGTATTCATTACCGAGTTCGATGCGGTCCGGATTCGGTCGGGGTCGTTCCACGACTCTGACCGCAACGAATCGTTTGACCAGCTCTGTGAGGACTGCTATCGCGAGGTCGTGAAGTAGCGCTGGTCAGACTACTCCCTCATTTTTCGACGGGGTCTGGGAGACGACCAAACTCAGTTTCTAGCAAGACTTCCAGATCATCAGTTTCCGTGTCTCTCTCAGCGAAGAACCCTTCAACCACTTCGCGGTCGCTATGATACTGGACGATAGCTTCGTATCCGTATCGGTTGTTTGCCCCGGCAGGGTACCAGTGCTTGACACGGACTTTGAACTCTCTATCTTCCCACGTCCACAGGCGGACTTTGATCGGGTGTTTGAGCTTCTGCCGGGCAATGTCGATCACTTCGTCGACGACCGGCCCGATCGTTTTGATGCTCGGAATCTGACGCTGGTTGGATGGCTGTTGCTCTGGAGAAAGGTGTGGCTGTGGCATGAGAACGGTGCGATTCAGACTTGGCCGTCATCGCTCAAAAAGCTCCGGGTCGGGGTGGCTCCAGCTGGCACACATCGAGATACCGATTCCACGGAGTTCCGGATGTATCGCAAGCGTGGGTCTGCCGGCCGGGGAGAAACCGGGCTGAGTAGCTAGTGGAACGTCCCAGCGCGCGACGCCACTGACAGACTCGCGATGCTCGTCTGTCGTGTCCTCGTTCGCTGGTGCTCACTCGGACGACGGGGCGCTGCGCTCGGCGCGGTCGCGCGCCTCACGCCGGTCCAATCGTGCCTGCAGTGGCGGGCGCGATCCCCGCCAAGAGTCGGCGGTTCCCCGGCTGAATGCCACACTAAATTACGATATCGTGAAGATGGGAAAACAAGGCGCGTTATACTTGTTGGGAATCGGATACAAAGCTCCGGACAAGGTGGTGTGGTCGCCGACCGGTGACTGTCGGGTTGTGCGCCACGAAGGGGCGAAGCGAGCGAGGGTCGAGCGTGGGTCTGCCAGCACTGGCTCAGTTCGCGTGTGGTCGTGATCGGCGTGGCCCTGGACGTCCGTGGCCGGCGACGTGCGTGGCACAGTGGACTCGCATGACACTCGGTGGGGCTGGCTCACCGTGAGCAGTCCCGGTCGGAATCTGGGGAGTGAGGCGGGACATATCTGTGCTCCAATAGTTATGGTCGGGGGCTGAGTGGGCGGGCTTTACTCTATCCGAGTTCCGTCGCTCGTTACCGACTTTTATGTTTCATTTCTTATGCATCGCTGTTTCCAGCGCCTGCCTCACGACTGAATCACTGGGGGACAAGATAAAGAGTGTCTTACATCGGCGGTTTTCGGTGAATAATTCGACCGCCGTCTTGCGATTTAGGTTTGTGTCAGTCGGGGGTGGTGATTCACTGCCGGTGATTCAAACCGGGTGAAAACCGCCGCCGTATTGCGATTTCAAGGATTTAATAGTAGAAATAAAGATAAGTATCGAAATTTGATAGAATAGGAGATAGACGTTCTTGGTATCCACTCTTACCGGCGGCGTAGAGAGAATTACAGTCGCAGAACAGCACAAAAGTATTAGATATTCTATACAGGGGAACGAGTTCACAACGGCGGATTACATGAACTCAGATACGTCGCGCTCCTCCTCTTTTGACTCAGTTTCGTCCCGCTCTTCAGTCTCGTTTGAGTCTCCCTCTGCATCTGATTCAGTGGGTGATTCACCGCCTTCCTGCTGGTCAGATTCCGTCCCACCTAAGCTGGAATCTGGGTCCGACTCAGAGAAGAGTCCCCCAGTGTTGTCGTCGGACTGCTGGTCGTGATCGCCACCGTCGTCCTTACCTTCTTTATCTGATAGGTCTGGGCGGTCTGTGTCCGGAGACGTGACGGCAGTGTTTGCTGCTGTCTGGTCGAGTGGGTCGGTCGACTCGTCGTCGCCCAACCCGTCTGTCGTGTCGGCGGTTGGCTCGACTTCGGAGTCACGATCCGGGCCACTCTCTCTGGACTCATCGCCGTCGGTCTCACCAAGTGACCCACGGAGTACGTCGTCGAGTCGGGCCCGAGTGAACGAGAACCAGCTGTCACTCTCGATGTCAGTGTCATCCTCAGTGGGTTCCGGTTCCGAACTGCCCGGCGACTCCGCACCCTGTGCCGGGAGGCTATCGCGAACGTCGTCTAGTTCGTAGGACTGGCCGTGGACCCACGTCGTCCGAGAGACAGCAACGCACTCACCGGGCTGGAAGTCTCGGAGCAGGCCGGATGTGACCGGCGTTTTGTCCTTCTCTTTGTACGTGTCCCGAGCCTGCGTTCGTGGATTTTCACCGCGCCCCTGGTGGCTCATCGAGACCATCTCGGAGCGATCATACTGACGGCTTTCGCCGAGTTCGTCGAGGATGAAGTCCGTCGACTCAGTGTCTCCCGGACCAAAGTAGACTCCCTGCGGGCAGTTGCCGACAATGCCAGATATTGTACTGTATGTGTCCTTGAGCTGGCCGATTGTCTGGACGCCGACCAATGCCCGTGCCTTGTGTTTCCGGCCTCGGGCCGTGAGATTCGTCACCTGAGTAAGTGCCGGCAGCGCGTCAATCTCGTCGAGGATGTGGACCGTCGGATTCGAGGCGTTCATCGCGTAGCGGATCGACCAGTCTACGAGCAGCTGATACATCGGTCCGAGCGTTTCCAGTTCCGTCGGGTTCGAGTCGATGATGAGGACTCGCCCTTCCGGGTTCTCGATGTACTCTTGCAGGGAGAACTCTCCGTAGTCCCCGAAGTCGCCGGTGAAGACGGGGTCAACGTTCTCCTTGATGGTCTGGTAGACGTTCTGTGCACCTTTCCCCTTGTCAGGGTCGATATGACCAGAATCCAGCCGGTCGAACTCGTCAAGGGCTTTCTTGAGCGCGATATGACCCTCGTTGAGCAGCGAGACGATATCGGCGTGGCAGAGCGCGTGACGGCGATTGTTCTTTTGTGCGCTAAGATGCAGGTACATCAGCATCTCCGCAAAGGTCTGTTTGGCGGGCCGGTGGAACGGGTCGTGGCCGTCGGCTTCGCCGAAGATCGCGCCGGCGACCTCGCGGAAGTCCGACTCCGAATCGGCGTCCTTGAACAGATTCCAGACTACGTCGCTATCCTCGTGCCGAATGCGCTGAACGTCGAAGCCCAACTCCTCGTAGAATGCTTGAAAGTCCTCGCCGGTGTCGTGGGCGATGACCGCTGTGTTACTGTAGTACGGGAACTGGTAGGCTAGCAGCTTCATCATCGACGTCTTCCCTGACCCGGTCTCGCCCACGACGGCTGTAGAGACATCTTGGTCGAGCGTGAACGGCATCTCGGCCTCTTCGTGTTCGTGAGAGACTTCTTCGAGTGGGACGACAGACTCCCCGTCGTCGTGGTCCCACTGATTCATCGCGAGCATTTCCGGCGAGGTTCGACGAAGCAGTTCCCCGGAGAACACGATACCGATTGAGATGGCATACAGGATCACCGTGGTCGAGTACGAGACCATCGGCAGCGACAGGCCGGGCACGGTGAAGTCAGCGAACAGTGTCCCCACTGAGATAGCAGCCAGAACGTGTGCGAACGGGAACAACAGCGCTGCGCTGGGTGTCTGGACAAGCACGTCATAGAAGAACGCCGCACTGATCAGTCCAAAGCCGAGGTAAATGTAGCGCCACGCCCAGAACCGCTTTGGGAGAACCTTGTCGCTGTCGACGATCATCGGCGGGAACAGCAACATAAATCCAGCCCAGACGAACCCGACGACGTTGTCGTACTTGAGGCTATTCGGGACTTCGCCGGAGCGTTGTCCTGGTGGTGCAGAGGAACTAGAACTCACTGCCACCACCCAACTTCGCGTTCGGGTTCCTGCTCGCGTTCGAGGGCAGCTTCGGCGTCAGCGTCGCGCGGTTCCTCACGCTGTTCTGAGAGTGGCTCAGTTTGCCGCTCATCGCTTGCTTTCTCAGCCGTGGGCTGTCCGGCGTCTTTCTGTTGACTCTTCTCAGTCGCCCGCTTGAGCGCTTTTTCTGCTTCGGGGTTCAGCGATAGTTCTGCCTCGTGGTACTGCTCCCGTGCTTCTTGATCCACGACCCGGCCAATGTCCTCCGGAGCATCGCGAGCGGCAGCCGTTGGGTCGCGCGTTCGAGCGGGTTCTTCAAACGCGGTCGCTGCTTGTTCGCGCATCTGTCGGATATCTTCCCGACCCATTTCTAATTCCGCACGCTCGCCAGTCGCCGCGATATGTGCATGGGGAAACTCTGTGTCTCGGTGAACACCATACACGCAGTCGGTTGTCGG